>VAZT01000619.1 GCA_005884825.1 Alphaproteobacteria bacterium | reverse complement strand
ATCGGCTCGGTGCCGGTGAAATTGTCATCGACCGGCTCGACGATCGCGCCTAATTCCGCGAAGACGGCGAGCGCCTGCTCGCAGGCATCGCGCACCTCGCGAGACAAGATCGTGTTGCCGAGCAGCGGCCGCCATGCGATGCGCACGCGTTTGAGATCGCCGTCCGGCCGCGCCGCCGCGACAAAATCCGGCACGGCGAGACCCAAGGAATGCGGGTCGCAGCGGTGCGGCCCCGCCATCGCCTGCAGCATCAGCGCCGCATCCAGGACCGTGCGCGTCATCGGCGTGATGTGCGACTGGTTGCCGAACCCGTCCGGTGTCAGATCGTGCGGCACGAGGCCCAAAGTCTGCTTGAAGCCGACGACGCCACAGCACGCCGCCGGGATACGGCTCGATCCGCCGCCATCGGTGCCGATGCCGATCGGCCCCAGCCCCGCCGCAACCGCGGCCGCGGCGCCGCCCGAGGAACCGCCGCAGGTGCGCGCGAGATCCCACGGGTTGGCGGTGCGACCGAACAGCGGCGCCTCGGTGAAGCATTTGTGGCCGAATTCCGGGGTCGTTGTTTTGCCGACGAGGATCGCACCGGCGGCTTTGATCCGCGCCACCGAAGGCGAGTCGGCGCGCGGCACATTGTCGGCGAGCGCCCAGGAGCCAAAGGTCGTCCGCAGCCCCGCCGTGTTAACGAGGTCCTTGACCGCGAACGGAACCCCGTGCAGCGGGCCCAGCGCATCGCCGCGCATGACC
Organism: Alphaproteobacteria bacterium; assembly: GCA_005884825.1. Classification (GTDB taxonomy): domain Bacteria; phylum Pseudomonadota; class Alphaproteobacteria; order ATCC43930; family CGMCC-115725; genus AP-15. The sequence goes on along the minus strand of VAZT01000619.1, from coordinate 2,555 downwards.
GCCGCCTCGGCCTCTTTTGCCGCCGCCCGCGCCTCCTCGGCGCAGACCGTGATAAAAGCGTTCAGTGTCGGCTGTGTTTTCTCGATGCGATCGAGCACGATATCGACGATCTCGACCGGCGACACCACCCGCTGCGCGATCAGCGCCGCCAGTTCCGCCGCCGAGGTGTAGGCAATATCCTCCGTCATCCGGAAGCTGTAACGCGTTCCCCGGTAACGGTCGAGCCGCTATGGAAACAATTGCTCCCCGGTCTCGGCGTCCTCGACGAGGATCGCGCTCATCGGGCAACTCTCTGCGGCCTCGAGGATCTGCTCGATCGGGTCTCCGTCCGGATCGACCGCTTCCGACTGGCGGTCGTCATTGAGCCGGAAGACGTGCGGGGCGAACGTCTCGCACATCGCGTTGCCGACGCAGAGGTTGTGGTCGACCCGGACGCGCACCTTCCTGGCCATCGCCGCCCCCTATTGCCAGTTGATCGGCAGCGACTTCAGCGACCGGAAGGTGATGCTCGGCTGGTATTCCAGCCGCTCGTTGTCGAGCCGGAAGCCGGGGAAGCGCTCGGCCAGGGCCTTGAACACCTCCTGGCCCTCGACCCGCGCCAGGGTCGCGCCAAGACAGTGGTGGATGCCCGATCCGAAGGCCACGTGCTGGTTCGGCCAGCGGTTGATGTCGAACGTATCGGGGTTGGCGAACATCGCCGGGTCGCGATTGGCCGAGGAAATGAACCAGCGCACGCGGTCGTCCTTGCGCAGCACCTTGCCGCGCATCTCGACATCCTCCGAGGCGATCCGCTGGATCGATTTGACCGGCGAATCGTAGCGCAGGCATTCCTCGGTCGCCAATTTGGCAGCGCCGGCCGGGTCCTTCTTTAAGAGCGCCCATTGGTCCGGGTGGTTGATGAACGCCAGCGTGCCGTTGCACAACAGGTTGATCGTCGTCTCGTGACCGGCCAGCAATAGGAGCGAGGTATTGACCAGCACCTGGTGCCGGGTGAAGACGCCAGCCTTTTCACCGCTCGCCAAGACGGAGATGAAATCGTCGCCCGGGTTGACGATACGCTCGTCGACCAGCGGCGAGACATACACGACCATGCCGCGCATGCCTTCGGTCAACAGCTTCATCCGGTCGTGTTCGCCGCGACCGATGTAGAGAAGCTTTTCGGCCAGTTCCCGGATGTAGTGCCGGTCGGGATCCGGCACGCCCATCATCTCGGCGATCACCAGCACCGGCAGCGGGGTGGCGAGGTCGCGCATGACGTCCATGCGGCCTTTCTTCTCGGCCGCATCGAGCAGCTCCTTGACCGCCTTCTGGACAAACGGCCGCCACTCTTCCAGCGATTTCGGCGTGAAGTAGCCGTGCACCACCTTGCGCATCTCCAGATGATCCGGCCGGTCGTGCTGGATGAACTGGTCGCCCTGATAGTTCCTGACATACTCGTAGAGGCCCAGATCCGACTCGTCGATCGCCGGATAGGCGGGCCTCGGGTCATTTTTGAAGACGGCCGACGAGAAAAGTTCGTGATGCCGGGTCAGCCACACCAGATCATCGTGCCGCGTGACGACCCACAATTCGTAGGTCTCGTTCCAGTGGACCGGGTCTTCGTCCCGCAGCCGGCCGTAATAGGCGTAGGGGTTGGCGATGACATCCGGGGTGAACATGTCATCCTGAATCGCGCTGGCCATATTCCTCCCTCCTGATCACGTTTTTTGGCGGTTCGACCGGGCCCCAATTACCGGGGCCCGGGGCAACAGGCGTATCGTCAGTTCAGGCCGTAAAAGGCGAGAGCGCCGCCGGCCATCACGCCGTGCTGGGTTGCGGGCGAGGTGCCTTTGAGCCGCTGTCTGACCATGTCGGGCGCGCCGGGGAAGAAGCCGTCCGGGTGCGGGTAGTCGGTCGCCCACAAGATCTTGTTCGGGCCGATATAGTCGGCGAGGACATTGAGGCTGCCCTCGACCGGTTCGAACGAGATCCAGCAATTGCGCCGGAACAATTCGCTCGGCCGTGTCGTCAGACCCGAGTCGTTGAAGCCCTGATCGTCGAAATGGCGGTCCATCGCGCCCCTCGAAGCGGTCGACGCCCACGGTCGGCATGCCGCTGCTGCCGCCTTCGTGGAAGCCGATCGAGAACTCGAGGTCTTCGGCCGCCGCCCAGAACGGCTCGTAATCCGGGTGGTTGATCATCTTGTTGTTGTACGGGTTGGGCCGCAGGAAACCACCCTTGAAGCCGAGCTCCTTTTTGGCGAAACGCATCTCGGCGATCGCGAGATCGACATCCTGCATCGGCAGCATCGCGACGCCGAACAGGCGGTCGGGGTACGGCTTGCAGTAATCGGCGAGCCACCGGTTGTAGGCGCGGCACACCGCGGCAGCGAGCTGCGGGTCTTGGATCGCGCCCGAGAACAGGCCGAGGCTCGGATAGAGAAACGCCGCGTCGATCCCGTCAGCATCCATGTCGGGGATGCGCTTATGCGGGTCGAACCCGCCCGGCTTGCCGTCCTTGTATTCCATCGTGTCGGCAGCGACGACTCCCTGCCGCGCCCCAACCGCGCCGATCCG
>VAZT01000618.1 GCA_005884825.1 Alphaproteobacteria bacterium | reverse complement strand
GCCGGAACAATCGCGACACCGGCGCCTCCTCGGCCTTGCGGCCGGCATACATGACGACGACGCGCTGCGCCATCTCGGCAACGACGCCGAGGTCATGCGTGATCAGCACGATCGCCGCGTCGATCTTCTGCTTCAATTCGCGCATCAGGTCGAGGATCTGCGCCTGGATCGTCACGTCGAGCGCGGTCGTCGGCTCGTCGGCGATCAGGAGCTTGGGGTTGCAGGCGAGCGCCATCGCGATCATGACCCGCTGCCGCATGCCGCCCGACAGCTGATGCGGGTACTCGCCGATGCGGCGGTCGGCCTCCGGGATGTGCACGAGGCGCAGCATGTCGGCGGCCTTCGCGAGCGCCGCCTTGTGGCCGAGCCCTTGGTGCAGGGTCAAGGTCTCGGCGATCTGCCGGCCGATCGTCAATACCGGGTTCAGCGATGTCATCGGCTCCTGAAAGATCATCGAGACCTCGTTGCCGCGGACTTGCCGCATCTCGGCTTCGCTGAGACCGAGCAGGTCGCGGCCGGCAAAGCGGATCTTCCCGGAAACGATGCGGCCGGGCGGCGACGGGATCAGCCGCAAGATCGACAGCGCCGTGACGCTCTTGCCGCAACCGCTCTCGCCGACGATCGCGAGGGTCTCGCCGGGGAGGACGTGAAACGAAACGCCGTCGACGGCGCGTACCACTCCGTCGCGGGTGAAAAACCAGGTCCGCAGATCGGAGATGTCGAGGATTGGCTCGACTATGGCGGTCGCGGCCTTCGGGACGGTGGCGACGTAGACAGCCTAGGACATGCGCTACATGCGTCGCGCCAGGCGCGGGTCGAGCGCGTCGCGCAAGCCGTCACCGAGCAGGTTTATGGCGAGGACGGTGATCGACAAGAACGCCCCGGGGATCAGGACGATGTAGTAGGCGACCTGAAAAAGGCTGCGGCCCTCCGCCATGATGTTGCCCCAGCTCGGGACGTTGGGCGGGGTGCCGGCGCCGAGAAAAGACAGGATCGCCTCGACGATCATCGCGGAGGCGGCGACAAAGGTGCCTTGCACGAGGAGCGGCGGCAGTGTGTTCGGTAGGATGTGCCGCCACAGGATGCGAAAAAAGCCGGTGCCGCTGGCATGCGCCGCCTCGACAAAGGGAAGCTCCCGCAACGTCAGCACGACGCCGCGGACGAGGCGGGTGACCCGCGGCACGTCGGCGACGGTGATCGCGAAGATGACGTTTTCGAGGCTCGCGCGGGTCAATGCCATCAATGCGATCGCGATCAGAATCGCCGGGATCGACATCAGCCCGTCCATGATCCGCATCACGATCGCGTCGGTCCACCGGCTGAAGCCGGTCACCAGGCCGATCACGAGCCCGACCCCGCTCGCCAAGAGAGCGACGCTGATCCCGACGGTCAGCGATATGCGCGCGCCATAGATCGTGCGGCTATAGATGTCGCGCCCGAGCATGTCGGTGCCGAACCAATATTGCGCGGATGGCCAGCGCAACCGGCGGATCGGCGACAAGGCTTGCGGATCGACCGTGCCGAGATAAGGGGCAAAGATCGCCATCAATGCCATCAGACCAAGCAGTGTCGCGCCGATGACGATCGTCGGGTGGCGGCGGATCGTGTCCCGAACGCCGCGTTTGCGCACGGACGGAGCGGCGAGAACGGCGAGATCGGTTGGTGCGACGGTCATCAGTAGCGGATGCGCGGGTCGAGGAACGTGTAGCTGAGGTCGACGAGTAGGTTGACCAGCACGTAAGCGGCGGAAAAAACGAGTATGATCCCTTGGATGATCGGGTAATCGCGGCGCAGGATCGCATCGACT
>VAZT01000617.1 GCA_005884825.1 Alphaproteobacteria bacterium | reverse complement strand
GGCCACATATCGACCTTGCATGTTGGCCCAGGCATCTCAATCTTACCCGACTTACCATTGCCGATCAGGGGCCCCAGATCGCACCGACGACGATCTGGGTCGTGACGGGGACCGGATCGCGGGTTGCGGCTGAACGGCGCCCCTCCTGTAAATCTTCTGCAGATAACAGGAGAACAGGAGGTTGCTCCCGGGGCGGCCTTAACGGCGCGGGGCGAGGCGGAAGGGCGGTGGGTGGTCGGGCTGAGTGGTGACGATCGCGACCGGCATGACGGGGTCCGAATCGGCGCGTTCGATGTGGAAAGACCGGATCATGGCCGCGAGGACCAAGGTCGCTTCGGTCAGCGCGAACTGGGCCCCAATGCAGACCCGCGGGCCCATGCCGAAGGGCAGATAGGCGCAGCGTTCGGGCGGCGGCGCGCCCGGCAGAAACCTCGCCGGGTCGAACTTCTCCGGCTGGTCCCACAGCCGCTGATGCCGGTGCAACACCCAGGGGGCGATCAACACGACCGCGCGCGCCGGGATCGGGATGCCGCCGGCGGTATCGGCGCCGCGCGCCTGCCTCGCCAAGGTGAAGGCCGGCGGATAGAGCCGCAACGCCTCCTGCACGACCGCGCGCGTGTAGACCAGCCTCGACAACGCCTCGGCGGCCCCATCCGGGCCGAGGTCGAGCGGTGCCGCTTCCGCAGCGATGCGCCCCCCGACCTCGGGCGTCGCCGCGACGAGGTAGAGGGCCCAGAACAATGCAACCGCCGTCGTCTCGTGCCCCGCGGTAATCAAAGTCGCGAACTGGTCGGCCAGCCTGTCCGGATCCCGTTCCTCGGTTGACAACACGTCGAACAGATCGCCCGGTGTGCCTTCGGGTGCCGTCTCGCTGCGTTCGGCGATCAGCCGCTCGATCAGCGCCATCCAGCGGCGGCGAAAGCGTCGTCGCGCAAATTCACGCGGGCTGGGAATGGGCAAAGGCAACAGAAAATCGAGGAGGGTCGGCCGGCCGAGATGCTCGGCATAGCCGGTGACGAGCTCGCGCAGCTCCGCCCCGTGCCGATCCATGGCCAGCGAGAACATCGACCGGCCGGCGATCTCGAGGGCGAGGAATTGCATCTCGGCGAGGAGATCGACGGGGCGCCTGCAGCACTCCGCGAGCTCATCGATCAGAGCGCCGGTCGCCTGCGCGATGTGACGCGCCAGCAGCGGAAGCGTCCGCGGCGTGAATGCCGGCGCAACCGTTTGCCGCTGATGCCGCCAATCCTCGCCTTCGCTGAGCAAGAGGCCCCTGCCGAGCAACGGGCGCAACATGCGGATCGTAGCGGGAGTGCGGTGATAGTTTCCCGGGTTATCGACGAGGATGTGGTGGATGCTCGCAGGCCGGCTGAGAATGACCTGCCGACGGCCGAAGAAGCCGCGGATCACGACCTCTTCCTCGAAGGCCTCCGGCGGGAAGGCCAAAAGCGCATTTTCCCCCAGCGCCCGCGCGATGCCGCGAGCCGAGGCCCCCTCGTCGGGGGCGCGGGATGCCGGCGGGAACATCGCTCGCCTTTCGCTGACCGCTCGCATCTGCCGCACCTCGCCAACCCAATCCTCAAAGATCGGCATCGCCACGTCTTATCCAAGCATCTATGCACGCTCTGGCCGGCATCCGTGGCCGAACGGACCAAGGATGTTGCCTTTTTGGAGGACGCTGCCAGTCTGTCGACCTAACCGCACGACATCGTTCCGGCGGCGTGACGCGAAATGCCTCTTTGGCTGCCGACGCTTTTGGTAATTGTAGTGACTGCGCTGGCACTGACCGCGGCAGCATCGCCTCCCGCGGCTCCGAACGGCCGGCGATTGTGGATGGCCAGCATACTCTTCTTCGGATGCCTTGCCATCACCGCAACGGTCTGGCTCGGGCGATGGCGAGCAGAGGAAATCTCGGCGTTCGCCGGAACCAGCGCGGTGCCGCAAGTCCCCCCCACCGTGCTCAATGTGCCGAGCACCTCCGATCTGATCGGGCGGATAAAGGCGCTGGAGGACCATGTCAAAGAGCTCGAGGCGGGCAGACGGGCCCGCTCGATCCCGCAAACGGCCGCCGATCGGCTGGCATCATATCTGAAGCAGTTCGCTGGCCGCCGGGTAATTGTTTCGTGCATCCCGGACGACATCGAGGCGTATCAATACGCCAATCAGCTGGTGAACATCCTGAAGGTCGCAAATTGGGAGGCGCAAGGACCTCAGGTAACCAAAATATTCGGCGACGTCCGCGCGCCGGGGATAAATGTCTACGTGAACGGG
>VAZT01000616.1 GCA_005884825.1 Alphaproteobacteria bacterium | reverse complement strand
TCGCGCTTGCATCGCCTATGCGCATGCGGTGATCGCCAATGACCGCATCGAGGCGGTGAAGGTCCCTTAGGGGTGAGATTTTTCATTGACCGCTGCGCTGGGCGACGTCTCGCGGAATGGCTGCGCCAACAAGGTCATGATGTGAGGAAGGTATTCGATCACGTCGTCGGCGCGTACCAACGGGCGGCCGGCTTGACAACAGCAGGCGGCCGTGCCGTGTTCGCGCCGCCTCCAACGGGATTTGCCCTGATGCACGCTTACCGAACCCACACTTGCGGAGCCTTGCGCCTGAGCGATGCGGGCCAGCCCGCGCGGCTGTCCGGGTGGGTGCACCGCAAGCGCGATCATGGGCAGCTCCTCTTTATCGATTTGCGCGATCATTACGGCGTGACGCAGTGCGTAATCGACATCTCGTCGCCGCTCTTCCCGGCGGCGGACGCGTTGCGGCTGGAGAGCGTCGTCACGATGACCGGGCGGATCGCCGCCCGCTCGGCCGACACGGTCAATCCCAAGCTCGACACCGGGGAGGTGGAGCTCGTCATCGCCGACATCGAAGTTCAGTCGGAGGCGGAGCCGCTGCCGTTTCCGGTCAATACCGAGGCCGAATACCCGGAGGACATGCGCCTCGCCTATCGCTTTCTCGACCTGCGGCGCGAGCGGATGCACGCCAACATCATGCTGCGGTCGAACGTCATCGCCTCGATCCGGCGGCGCATGATCGAGCGGGGGTTTGTCGAGTTTCAGACGCCGATCCTGACCGCCAGCTCGCCCGAAGGGGCGCGCGACTACCTCGTGCCGAGCCGGCTGCATCCCGGCAAATTCTATGCGCTGCCGCAGGCGCCGCAGCAATTCAAGCAATTGCTGATGGTCGCCGGGTTCGACCGCTATTTCCAGATCGCGCCGTGCTTCCGGGACGAGGCCGGCCGCGCCGACCGCTCCCCTGGCGAGTTCTACCAGCTCGATTTCGAGATGTCGTATGTGACGCAAGAGGATGTCTTTGCGGCGATCGAGCCGGTCTTGCATGGCGTCTTCGAGGAATTCGCCGGCCGCCGCCGGGTCAGCCCGGCGCCCTTCCCGCGCATCGCGTATGCCGACGCGATGCTCAACTACGCCAGCGACAAGCCCGATCTGCGCAACCCGATCGTGATCCGGGATGCGACGGAGGCGTTCCGCGACTCGGGGTTCCGCATTTTCGCCGGCATGATCGCCGAGGACGCGAAGGTGCGGGTGCGGGCGATCCCGGCGCCGGGCGGCGGCAACCGGGCCTTTTGCGACCGGATGAATGCCTGGGCGCAGGACGAGGGCCAGCCGGGCCTGGCCTATATCTTCTTCCGTGACGGCGAGGGGGCCGGACCTGTCGCGCGCAGCCTTGGGCCCGAGCGGACCGAGGCGCTGCGCGCCGCACTCGGCCTTGGCGACGGCGATGCCGTATTTTTCGTCGCCGGCGTACCGGGCGCGTTCAGCCCGTTCGCCAGCGCCGCGCGGCTGAAGCTCGGCGAGGAACTCGGTCTCACCGCCAAGAATTGCTTCGAATTCTGCTGGATTACCGATTTTCCGATGTACGAGCGCGACGAGGAGACCGGCCAGATAGACTTCAGCCATAACCCGTTCTCGATGCCGCAAGGCGGGCTCGCGGCGCTCGAGCGGCAGGATCCGCTGGAGATTACCGCGCACCAGTACGACATCGTCTGCAACGGGGTCGAGCTCTCCTCGGGGGCGATCCGCAACCACCGTCCGGAGATCATGTACAAGGCCTTTGCGATCGCCGGATATTCGGCCGAAGAGGTCGAGACGCGCTTTGCCGGTATGCTCAACGCCTTCAAGTATGGCGCCCCGCCGCATGGCGGCTCGGCCCCCGGCATCGACCGCATCGTCATGCTGTTGGCGGATACCCCGAACCTGCGCGAAGTCGTCGCCTTCCCGATGAACCAGCAGGCGCAGGACCTCCTGATGCACGCTCCGGCGCCGGTTCCGCCCGAGCGGCTGAAGGAGCTGCATATCCGATTGGATCTGCCGCCGGCGAGAATTGCCAGGGGTTGAGCCCGCCATTCGGGGCGGATCGGCGCGATTTCTGCATATAATTGGCGAGCCGCCGATGCGATGATCGGTCGGCCGCACCGTGGGGGAGTTTTGGGTCGATGAGAAGGTGGCGCCTGGAGGCCTTCGTTTTCGCGGCTGCCGTCGTCGGTGTTGCACCATTGGCAGAGTCGGCGGAGATCGCGCCGCACCGGGCGCTTTATACGATGTCATTGGGCGGCGCGCGGAACGATTCGGGCGTCGTCGACGCTCGCGGCACGATGGATTACGAATGGGGCGAGACCTGCGAGGGTTGGACGATCGAGCAGCGTTACCGATTGAAGATGCGCTATGCCGAAACCTCGGATGTCGACATCGTCTCGAGCTTTGTCACTTGGGAGTCGAAAGACGGGTTGCGCTACCGCTTCAATCAGAAGCAGACGCGCAATGGCGAGGTGGATCAGGAGATTCGTGGCGAAGCGAGGCTCGAGGGTCTCGGGAAGGGCGGCGTGGCCGAGTTCACCAAGCCACAGCCGCAGACCCTGAAGCTCGAGCCGGGCGTCATGTTTCCGAGCGCGCACACGATCCTGTTGATCGATTCCGCCCGAGCCGGCGAGAATTTTGTCTCTCGCCTGATATTCGACGGGGCGACCGACGAGAATGCGGTTCAGGTCTCCGCCGTGATCGGGCAACGGCTCACCGCCGACCCGGCTGCTGCGACTCGCAGCCCCTTGCTGGAACGGCCCGGCTGGCGCGTCCGGCTCGCCTTTTTCCCGGTCGACGCCAGCGCCGAGAAACCGGATTACGAGCTCGGCATGCGCCTCCTCGACAATGGCGTGTCGCAGGACATGGTGATCGACTATGGCGAGTATTCGATCCGCGCCAAGCTGGACGACATCGAGCCGCTCGCCAAGCCAAACTGCTAGCCGCCGCCGTTGTGGTGCGGGAGGGTGCGACCAAATCGGACAGATCCCTCACCGAGCTTGCCGCGGATCGCGTCGATCGCATGTTCGAGGCGTTTTGGGCCGTCGAGCTCGCGCTCGAAC
>VAZT01000615.1 GCA_005884825.1 Alphaproteobacteria bacterium | reverse complement strand
CCGTGCGAATAGTAGTTTCGGCCTCGCCGCCCCGGAATCGAGCTTGATCGCCTCCTTCAGCAGCGTTTCGGCCTTTGCTGGATCGCGCAGACCCGAGGCCGCAATAGCCAGCGCTGTCCTTACCTTGCTCTCGAGGACTGCATCCCGATTTCCCGGCTGCACCGAGTCTATGAGGTTGGCAAATTTTCCTTGGCGAAGCAGGGCGTCCGCCAAGACCGGCAAGTAATCGGCCTCTTTGCCGTTGCGCTCGCGGGCGGCGCGCGCCTCCCGCTCGGCCGAAAGGACATCACCGAGCTGGAGATACACCTCGGCAAGACGTGCCCGCAGAACGGGATCTTGCGGAGCCTCGCGGATTGCGTTGCGCAACTCGATTTCGGCAGCCTTGAAATTTCCTTGAGCGAGATATTGTTCTGCCTCCTTGATGGAGGTGGGAGAGTCTTTGGCGAATGCGGCCGACCCGGCGAGTGCAGCAAAAGCACCGGCGACAACCATGCGGCGCCAATGACAGCGCGCTTCACCATTCAGCATCTGCTCCCCTTTCGTCCGTAAACGGCGTTTATGTATCGAACCTATCTGGTGCCGTGAAATCAAATCGTAAAGCATAGCCGCCTCATTTCGGATTTCTCAGCTATCGGGAGGCCCCCCGCCGCTTTTCTTTAATTGGACGCCAGGGCAAAGAGCGACCCCATCGTAAAGAAATCCGACGGTGGGTTATCGACCGGGACGTACGTCGTCACCCTGCGCCAACCGTTCCAGCAATGTCCCCAGATGCCGCTCGTACCGCCGCCAGCGCCCGATCGAGCGCCGGTACAGCGGCTGACGCACTTGCCAGGCGCTGGCGCTCAGGATCGGCCGCTCCGTGCGATAAAAGTCGAGACAGGCCGGCTCCCATACTAGGCCGAGAAATTCGATTAGATGACGGCTCTCGCCTTCGAGATCCGAGATCAGCTTCTCGTAATCCACCGCCCGCACCTCGAGCGGCAGCACCCGCGACCAGTGGGTGGCCAGCCGGTCGATCTCCAACGCCCTGGCTCCGCAATCCGCCAGATCGTAGGTGTAAAGGTGCCCCTCGGTGAAATGATTAAAATAGCAGGAGAGAGACACGTCGCGCAGATCGCGCCGGCACAGGATGATCCGCGCCGACGGGAACAGCGCCGCGACAAGCCACAGAAAGAAGATGTTGTCCGGCATCTTGTCGATTATGCGAACCGCTCCGTTCCCGAGCGCCTGCAGAGATTCCACATGGCGGTCGGCGAACCGCCGGGCAAAAGCCGCGTCCCAATTCTCGACCTGGCGGCCCCGATTGTGCGTCGAAAGCGTCTTCCAAATTTCTCCCAATGCATGCAGTTCGCCGGCGCCGAACACCCGCGAATGGCTGGCGGCGATCTGCTCGACGAGGCTCGTACCCGAGCGCGGCATACCGACGATGAATACCGGCGCTTGCGATGGGTTGCCCCACGGCGCGGCAGCCGAAAAGAAATCGGGCGTCGCGAGTTCGATCAGATCATCCACCTGCCGTCGCAACGCGCCGATATCGAAACGTTCGCCGGCCTCCGCCCGCTGCTGCCGATGAAGAGCATTGGCGTTGGCAAAGCACGGAAACGCCTGATCGCACCGTTCGGCGTTGTCCAGCAGTATGCCTAGCGCGAAACCGGCGGAAATCCGATCCGAGACCGAACGCTCGGAATTCTTGAGCACCGCTTCGAGGCGCCGCAGCTGCGCCTCGTCCGCTTGCTGCCCGGTAACGGCGAGACTGCGGTAAGCCTCCGGCCAATCCGGATCGAGATCGACGACGCGCCGGAAACAAATCAGCGCCTCGTCGAAGCGGCCGGAGCTGCGCAACACGGTGCCGAGCTCGTGCCACGCTGCCGTGTAACGCGGGGCAAGCGCCACGGCCCGACGGAACTCAGCTTCGCTTCCCGGCAGGTCCTTCCTCAAATAAAGGGTTGTGCCGAGCGCGAAATGCGTCGTCGGATCGTCCGGGTCCAGCGCGATCGCCTGTTCGAGGCAGGAAACTGCCTCTTCGTAGCGGCCGAGTTTGGCGAGCGCCCAACCGACATCGCGATGCGTCTGCATTCGGTCGGGCGCGAGGTCAAGGGCCCGGCGGAGCGGCCCCTCGGCTTCGGCGAACCGCTCGAGACCCATCAGCGCGTCGGCGCAATTGACATATGCCCCGAAAAACTCCGGGATCAGCGCGATGGCGCGTTCGGAACTTGCGAGACCAGCCGCGAATTCCTCTTGCTGATTGAGCGCAGCGGCCAGATTATTGTGCGCCATGCCGTAATCGGGGTTGAGCGTTATCGCTCGACGGTAGCTCGCGGCCGCTTCCGCCAGCCTCCCAGCTTCGCGCAAGGCGTTGCCGTAGTTCAGATGCGCATCGGGCAACTCCGGCAACCCCGGCAGCGCACGCTCGATCAACCGCAGCGCCGTGCCCAGCTCTCCGCACTGGTAGGCTACCACCCCGAGGAGGTGCAGCGCGTTGGCGTCATCCGGGTCTTTATGCAGCGCCTTGCGATACAGGGCCTCCGCCCGCCGCAGCCGTCCAGCCTGATGGTGCGCAAACCCGGCGCGCACGGTCCGCAATCGCCCCGCCCGCTGCCGCGCCTCTTGCTTCTGTTCGTCGGATGCGATCCGCGCCCCTAAGGCCGCCGTTGTGGAAACCATTGGTAGGGAGGGTTTGTGTCGGGTTCTTTCACCGGCGGCTTTGGCACTGTGACCAGACCCACGCCGACCGGCTTTCGCTTCGGGATGCGCGGCAGCATCTTGGTCGACAGATAATCCGGAGAGAGCATGATGAGGTCCTCGACCCGGGTGGTCTCGGCGGCGGTAGGCAAGCGGCCCGCGATATATTTGTTCGACGTCATCGTCGCTTGCAGGTTGGTAATCTTTATGCCGCCTCCGTCGAAAGTCTCTGCATCGGGAAGCTCCGGGATGTCGAGGAACAGCGCGGATTGACCGGTTGGCGGTTGTGAGTCATCCTGCCGCGCGTCGGCTGCCGGCTCGCCCTGTTGGTCGCGCACCGGCGGGCTCGAAGTATCGTCGCTTACGGTGCAGGTCATTTC
>VAZT01000614.1 GCA_005884825.1 Alphaproteobacteria bacterium | reverse complement strand
GTTCCGATTTCGCGGGAGCCGAGGCTGGGCGCCTTTCGCCAGAACACAGACCGGCGATCTCGCCGCCGGGGCCGTCGCCGGGGTTGCGACCGCGCTGGTTGGGATGGCCGGGCCGCCGGTGCTGATCTATCTGTTGCTGGCCGGGACGGCCGCGCAAACCGTGCGCGCGACGCTTCTCGCATTCTTTGCGCTGTCATACGGGGCAACCGTTGCATCCCATGCCGCGACCATCGGCATCCCTGGCCCCACCTGGATGGCTGCCGGCATCCTTGCGCCCTTCGCGTTGCTCGGCGGCTTTACCGGGAGGCCGATCGGCGATCGCCTCGGCAGCGACGGCTTTGCCATTTTGGCGACCGCGTTGCTCGCCGTCGCCGGGCTTTATACGGTGGCCGCCGCGGGTGTGGGGCTTGTCACTCGCCAACCATGACCATCTCGACGCGGCCGACAGGGATAGATAAATCACGATGCAAAACCGTGACGAAATCGGCGAATGCGGGTATCATCGGCCGCGGCGCGCGATCTCTTGCAGCCGATTGTTTCTCCTGGTTTAGGGGATACTGCGGCCGGCTTTCGCGAATACCGTTAACGAACACTGTGAAGGCGTGGGTGAGATTATGATCGGCCCTCCGGGTTTGCCCAAATATGGACGCCGGGTCTTTGCGTTTGCTGCACCGAAACAGAGCCGATCGCGGCAGCATCAGCATGCATGGAAATGGCTTACCGGCCTTTACCTCGCCGGAGTGCTGGCGCATTTCAGTCACCACATGGTGGCCCTGCCCGACGGCAGCAATCCGTCGAGCGAGGCGTTGACGAGCGCTCCGCTGAGCCTGGTCTGGCCGGCCGACTTGATGAAAACCCTGATCGAACTCAGCTAACGACTCGGCTGACAGCACTCGGCCGCTCAGGCACGAGCACCCGGGTCGGGGCCTGCCTGGTCGGCGTCCGCCGTCGTTAACTCTACTTTCGGCTGGGCCGCTGGCGTATAAGCAAGAGCGTTGTGACAGGGGGAGAGTACGATGCAAACAGCGATCATAGTTGCGATCGGCTTGGCGTTCGCCTGGACGGTGTTCCCAGCGGAGGCGGCGACCAGGGCGCCGGGCAAGGCGGCGCCCGCTTGCTCGGCAATCAGTTTTCGCCCGCTCCCGCCGGGCATGCCTGATGGCGAGCAGCAGGCCGGCATGTACAAATCACGCAACGGGCGCCTCGAATTGCGCGCCGAGGTCAAGCAGGGAAACCCATCCGACTATTACGTAACCTCTGCCGGCAAGCGGGTCGCTGCCGCCGCGTCCAGCCTGCCGGAAACTGCCGTAACCTGCGCCGTCGCAAAGAAGATGCCAAAACCAGAAGCTCCCGCCTCGCACCCTCAGTTGCGCTACGGTCGGCCCGGAGGGCGGGGTTATCGGCCCGCCAGAAGCGCCATTGCGATCAGGTCGATGGGCCAGAACACTGCGGCCGAGAAGGCGACTGTGATGTCGGAGAAGTCGATCGCGTCGTTGCCGGTGCGCAGATCCTCGATCAGGTGGTAGGCAAAATCGCCGCTGGCCGCCAGCGCGTAGAAGAGGATCGCCGCCAGCCACGCCGAGCGATGCCCGCCGAGCGGATCAGACGACTCGGATGTTTTTGAACTGCCACGGGTCATCGCGGTCGAGATCTTCCGGAAACAGCCGTTCGCGGCCGTCGAGCGGGCTCCAATCGCCAAACACGCCGACGACGTCTCCAAGATACGGCCTGGCGATTTCGAGGACGCGCTCGAAATCCATCTCCTCGGGCTCGACGATCCCTTGCCGCGGCTGCTCGATCGCCCAGATCATTCCTCCCAGCACCGCCGCGGTGACCTGCAGCGAGGTGGCATTATTGTGCGGCGCCACCCGCCGCGCTTCGGCGATCGACAGGCGCGAGCCGTACCAATAGACACCGTCGGCTTGGCCCATCAGGAGCACCCCGAGTTCGTCGATCCCTTCGGCGATCTCCTTCATCGTCAGCCGCTTGCAGGACTGCAGCTGAAAATTCTTTCCAGCGAATTCATGCAGGCTCAGCACCGCATCGTCGCAAGGGTGATAGGCATAGTGACAGGTCGGCCGATGACGGACCGTGCCGCCTTCCCGGACGGTCAGATAATCGGCGATCGAGATCGATTCGCCATGAGTGATCAGAAATCCGTGATAGGGCCCCTCGAGAGGGGTCCAGCTACGCACGCGAGTCACCGCTCCCGGCCGCAGCAGGTATATCGCGGAGCCGGAGCCGAAGTCGTGACGGCGGCCGTCCGGCGGAAAGTGCCGCTCATGCGTCCCCCAGCCGAGTTCGGCGGGCTGCGAGCCCTCGCTGACAAATCCGTCGATCGACCAGGTGTTGACGAATTCGCCCGGCTCCTTGGGCATGGTCGAGACTTGCGTATCGCGCTCGGCGATATGGATCACCTTGACGCCCAGCATCTCGGCAAAGTGGGCCCACTCGGTGCGGGTCGCTGGGACCGCGTCCCGCAAACCGGCATTCCTCACCAGATCGACCAGCGCCTGTTTGACAAAATGCGACACCAGACCGGGATTGGCGCCGTGGGTCAGTACCGCGGTCGGGCCGCGGGGATAACGGCCGCGGAGTGCCAATGCGCTCTCGCGCAGCGCATAATTAGACCGCGCCGAAGGCGGCAGGCTC
>VAZT01000613.1 GCA_005884825.1 Alphaproteobacteria bacterium | reverse complement strand
ACACATCATGAGCCGAGAGCTCGCGTTAGTAGCTGGCCGCCCCTGCGACCTACCCGGTTGCGCTGCGAGCGCGGATCCGTAGTTGTCGTGTGGCCCACTGCTCCCAACCAATCGAAGGAGAGGAGCAGAGGATGCGACGTGTGATTGGCATGGACATTCATCGAACGTTTGCGGAGGTGGTGTTCTGGGAAGATGGGAAGCTGCGTCCGGCGGGGCGCGTGAGTATGACCCGCTCGGGGTTGGAGGGTTTCGGCCGTAGCCTGGGTAAGCAGGACGAAGTCGTCATTGAGGCTACCGGCAACGCAATGGCCGTTGTCCGCATGCTTTCGCCGTATGTGGCCCGCGTGATCGTGGCCAATCCGTTGCAGGTCAAGGCAATTGCGCATGCGCACGTCAAGACCGACAAGATCGATGCCGGCGTACTGGCATCGCTGCGGGCCGCCGATTTCCTACCCGAAGTCTGGTTGCCGGATCCGGATACCGAGCGCCTACGCCGATTAGTGGCACGCCGCAACCAGGTCGTCCGGCACCGCACCCGGATCAAGAACGAGGTGCACGCGATCCTGCACGCTCACCTGATCCTGCCCTGCCCGCATGCCGACCTGTTCGGGCGACTGGGCCGCATCTGGCTAGCGCAACAGGTCATGCCCGACGACGAGTGTGCCGCAATCGAACGGCACCTGCGCGAGCTCGATCGGCTGAGCGAGGATCTCGGAGTTCTCGACACGCAGATCGCACAGACAGGAAGCGCTGATCCGGCGGTCAAGCGGCTGCTCACGATCACCGGTGTCAATCTCATCGTTGCCGCCGGTCTCGTCGCGGCAATCGGCGATGTGCGCCGCTTTACCAGCCCGCAGAAGTTGGTCAGCTATGTCGGGCTGAACCCGCGGGTGCGGCAATCCGGTCTCGGCCTGGCTCAGCATGGTCGTATCAGCAAGCGCGGGCGTTCTCATGCCCGGGCCATGCTGGTCGAGGCAGCTTGGGCCGCGGCCAAGGCGCCAGGCCCATTGCGCGCATTCTTCCTGCGTATCCGCGCCCGTCGCGGCCATCAGATCGCAGCGGTCGCGGTGGCGCGCAAGCTCGCCGTCCTGTGCTGGCATCTCCTCACCAAGAGCGCCGATTACCAATGGGCACGCCCGGCCTTGGTCGCCAACAAACTGCGCGCGATGGAGCTGCAGGCCGGGCAGCCGGCGAGAAAGGGCAACACGCGCGGAACTGCCTACGCTTACAATGTCAAAGCGTTGCGCGATGCGGAAATCGAGCTTGCCCGGCATGCCGAACAAGCTTACGAGCGCTTCGTCAGCCACTGGCAGCGCCGCGGCACTGCCAAGCAGCGCACAGGCGCCGCAAAATGAGGAGCGACGTTAAAGGCTGCGCGGCAAGGCCTTCAT
The DNA here is from genome assembly GCA_005884825.1 of Alphaproteobacteria bacterium. Classification (GTDB taxonomy): domain Bacteria; phylum Pseudomonadota; class Alphaproteobacteria; order ATCC43930; family CGMCC-115725; genus AP-15. The sequence goes on along the minus strand of VAZT01000613.1, from coordinate 897 downwards.
CCTCCAGCCTTGCTCTTCGCCACGCGGTCGCCCGTGCAAACCGAGGATACCACACGCACCAAATTGCGTCCTGAGCAGGCAGTGCGCGATCCAGCAACTTTGCCTTTGAACAGAGCAGCCCCTCGAGCGCCACGGGCGATTGTCGCTGCGAGGATGCGGCTTTGTAAACGCTGGCCTGCGGCCACCGCCTTCGGCGGCTGTCGGCGTTGACAAAGCCGCATCCTCGCAGCCCTCTTGGCTACCGTGCCTTCGACGGACAGAAACGGCTGCATGGCCCTCCCGAGAGCACCGCCAATCCCGAATCCCGCCGGCAAGCGAGCCGAAAAATGCTTGTCGATCTCATCCGTGGTGCGAGCGCTCTTCCATTGGCTGGGCGGCAGCCGGGTGAAGGTGAAGAGCCGATCACCGGCCTCCTCGAAGCTGTCGGCGACCGCCTTGCATTTGAGTCGCCATTTGCGAAGGAAGGCCCGGCGGCGCTGTTCGATCTCGGCCGGCGAGGCGGCGTAGATCATGTCGTTGTAGTCGGCCGAAACCTCGTCGTGCAGCCGCGGGGGCGCGTGGGCCAGCAGATTGCGATGCTTGTGGACGGTGCAGCGTTGGGTCGGCACATCGCCCCACAGCGCGGCCAGCGCCTGCTCCAGCCCAGTCCCGCCATCGACAATCAGGAACTCCGGCTGGCGCAGCCCGCGCTTGACGAGATCGTCGAGGACGGCGCGCCAAGCCTGGCTGGTCTCGCCCCCCATATTCTTGACCGCCAGCAGCACCTTCTGGCCGTCCTGGCGCACGCCGAGCACGACCAGCAGCACGATCGAGGTGGCCTTGCGGTCGAGCCTGACCCGCACCACCGTGCCGTCGAGGATCAGGCGGACGATCGGTTCCGCGGCGAGCGAGCGGGCA
>VAZT01000612.1 GCA_005884825.1 Alphaproteobacteria bacterium | reverse complement strand
GGCGACGCCGTGCGAGAATTGCGGGTCCAAGGGTCGATTGGCACGATTCTTGGTATCCCACGCCAACGCGTCCGGCTCATGGATCAGGAGACGGTTCGTTCCCGCGCTTATCGGTCTCTTGGAGGAAGTTGATGAAATCCGTGTACCTTGTCTTGCAACGACTAATGCTGGCCACATCGATGCTGTTGCTGCTAACGCTTTCGGCTGTGGCGCAAGCCCCGGCGCCAGCTGCCCCGGCGGCTCCGAACTCGATTCGGGCGATACCGCGTGGATGCTGACCTCCATGGCGCTCGTCCTGATGATGACCGTGCCCGGTCTTGCACTGTTTTACGGCGGCATGGTCCGCAAGATGAACGTCCTGGCCACTGTGATGCAGAGCTTTGCGGTGACCTGCCTCGTCACCGTGTTGTGGATGATTATCGGCTACAGTTTCGCATTTACTTCCGGCTCGCCGTTCCTGGGCGGCACGAGTCGCTTCTTGCTATATGGGATGACGCTCGACTCGGTTAACGATCTGGCCAAGACCATTCCTGAGTCGGTCTATATGTGCTTTCAGATGACGTTTGCGATCATTACCCCGGCGCTGATCTGCGGCGCCTTTGCCGATCGCATGAAGTTCTCGGCATTGCTGTGGTTCATCGGGCTGTGGAGCATCTGCGTCTATTCTCCGATCGCCCACTTCGTTTGGGGACCGGACGGGTTCCTCAATGATGCCGGCGTGCTCGACTTTGCCGGGGGAACCGTCGTGCACATCAATTCCGGCTTTGCCGGCCTGATGGCGGCTCTCGTCATGGGACGGCGGCGCGGATATGCGACCGAACCGATGCCGCCGCACAACCTCGTGCTGAGCGTCATCGGCGCCTCGCTGCTGTGGGTCGGCTGGTTCGGCTTCAACGCCGGCTCGGCGACGGCGGCCAACGGCAATGCCGGGATGGCCATGGCGGCAACCCAGATCGCGACCGCCACCGCCGCGCTCGCGTGGATGTTTGCCGAATGGGTCATGAAGGGAAAGCCGAGCGTGCTTGGGATCATCTCCGGAGCAGTGGCGGGGCTGGTGGCGATTACCCCGGCCTCCGGCTTTGTCGATCCGCGCGGCGCTTTGATCATCGGCGTGGCGGCCGGCGTCATCTGTTATTGGGCGACGACGGGGCTCAAGCATGCGCTCAGATACGATGACAGCCTCGACGCCTTCGGGGTGCACGGGATCGGCGGCATGGTCGGGGCGATCTTGACCGGCGTTCTGGCTGTTGCCTGGGTCGGCGGCGAAGGCAAGAGCGGACTGATCGACGGCAATCCGCATCAAGTGCTCGTGCAGCTCTACGGGATCACGGTCACGATCGTCTATGATGTTATCGTCTCTCTGATCCTGCTCAAGCTGGTCGATCTCACAGTCGGACTTCGGGTCGACGCTGAAGTCGAACGCGAGGGTCTCGACCTGGCGCTTCATGGCGAGGCCGTCCAGTAATCCCGCCGAGCTCAATGCGAGGTTAAGCGATGAAAAAGATCGAAGCGATCATCAAGCCCTTCAAGCTCGATGAAGTGAAGAACGCGCTGCACGAGGTCGGCATCACCGGGATGACGGTCAGCGAGGTAAAGGGCTTTGGGCGGCAGAAAGGCCACACCGAGGTATATCGCGGGGCGGAATACGTGATCGACTTCCTGCCCAAGCTCAAGATCGAGGTCGTAGTCGACGATGCCATTGTCGAACGAGCGGTTCAGGCCATTCAGGACACTGCCCGCACAGACAAGATCGGCGACGGAAAAATTTTTGTGCTGTCGGTCGAACAGGCCATCAGGATTCGAACCGGCGAGCAGGGGCCCGACGCGGTGTGAGGCGCCGCCCGCTCAACCGAACGACCCATCACTCGAGCGGCTCGGTCGCGCTGATCTCGATACCGAAACCGGCGAGCCCCACATAGGTGCGAGATCGGGTCGCCAGCAGCTGTATCGATGAAATCCGCAGGTCGCGCAAGATCTGCGCCCCGAGCCCGACCTCTCGCCACTGGATATTGCGCTCGTGCTCCGAGCCAGTGGTCTCCTCTGCGACGGGAGAGGCTGGCACACCGGACGTACCGTCCCGCAGATAGACCAGGACTCCGCGTCCGGCGGCATTGAACCGGCTCAGCGCGGCGTGGATCGGCTTGGCGCCGCCGAACACGTCTTCGAGGACGTTGGCGCGATGGAGCCGCGTCGGGATGTTGGTGCCGTCACCGACGTTTCCATAAACGAACGCGTAGTGGTGGACCTTGTCAAAGGGCGTCACATAGGCGTACCCGCCGAGCTCGCCGATCTCGCTCGCCACGGTGAACTCGGCCACCCGGGTTACGAGCTTCTCTCGCGCTTGGCGATAAGCGATAAGATCGGCGACCGAAATCCGCATCAGACCGTGGCTTTTGGCGAAGCTCCGGACCTGCGGGCCGCGCATCACGGTGCCGTCGTCATTGGTCAACTCGCATATCGCCGCGACCTGCTCGATGCCGGCGAGCCGGCAGAGGTCGATCGCCGCCTCGGTGTGACCCGAGCGCATCAGCACGCCGCCATCCTTGGCGATTAACGGGAAGATGTGGCCCGGTCGGACGAAATCCGATCGCCCTGCATTGTTGTTCGCAAGGTTGCGGATCGTCGCGGTGCGGTCGTCGGCGGAAATCCCGGTTGTCGTGCCGTGCCGATAATCGACCGACACCGTAAAGGCGGTGCCGTGAATTGCGTCGCTGTCGGCAACCATCGGCGCAAGATGCAGCCGCCGTGCGGTTTCCCCAGTCAATGGCGCGCAGACGATGCCACAGGTATTGCGGATGATGAACGCCATCTTCTCCGGCGTCGCGTCATCGCCGCGCGCGACAGCCGCTCGAACCTGCTCGCATTGCGCTTTGCAGACCTGGTGCGCACGCGGCTGTTCGAACACCGCTCCGTTGCCCACCTCGACAAGCTGCCACCAACCGCACAGCCCCCTTCCGATGTTCAAAACCAGCTCACTTTCGCTTATGCCTGATTTCCCCGGACAGCCCTGCGCTTTCGCGGGAATGACGGACGAATGCGATCGGAACCCGGTCTCTAGCTGAAGCCATTGGCGTTCAAGAACCTCGGATTGGCGTTGCGCAAATTGGCGATCGTCAGGCCCCACAGTATCTCGCGCGCGTGGCGTTCGCGAAGCTCACTTCCCTCGAAAGTGCCGATGCGCAGGTCGCGCGCAAAGCGGCGCATGAGCCCTTCCGCGCCCTCACCCCCTTCGTCGTAAAATTCCTTCAGCGCGTGAAGGATCCCGGGTGCCGGGGCGGCGCCCGAGAGAGCTTCGCGCTCGGCGATCGCCATACTATTGGCGACGAGCCGCGCTTCGAGGTGCGCCGTGGGCGGCAATAGCGGCAGCAGCTCGTTCAGCAGCACGTCGCGGGCGAGGGCGAGCAGCGCGGGTCCGGTCGGCAGATCACGCACTGCTCGCCACTCCACCAGAGTCTAGTAACATCAGGATCTCCAATTCGCATTCGGTCGCACGCCTTCCGGTCAGCGCGAGATCGAGATTGCGCTCTCCCCCGATCATATAGCGGTCGCTTTGCTGCAGGGCGATTACTGCCCAGCGGGCGCTGGCCAGCACCTCCCAAAAGAGGACCCGCCGCGGGTCGACCGGTCGCGCCGACTC
>VAZT01000553.1 GCA_005884825.1 Alphaproteobacteria bacterium | reverse complement strand
GTGGGGGCAGCCAGCAACTCCGTTCTTGCTCGATTTTGGCATCTTCCTCGAGCGAGGGACCGAGGGTTCGCAGATTCGCCGCTGGAGGAAGCGAGATTCGAACCCGCGGTCCCCGTCAGAAGGATGTATGTAAACACCGAGATCGCCGCCGATCGGGAGCAGCCGAGCCGCAGATTGGCAGGAAAACGGCAAAATTGCCGGGTTGGTACTGCTGCGTGACCGGCGCCGCTGATCATCCGACGCGGCAGCGATGTAGCTCCCTTGCATAGGTACGAGCGCATGCACCCGCTACTAGGCAGCCATAGGCGCGGCAGGTGTATCGGCCAAGTGCTCCGGGGCGAGGTTTCGAACTGGAGCAGCGCTCGCTGCGTTGATTTCCATGCCCATTAGTTTGCGCAGCGCATCGCGCCCACGCGACAGGCGCGAGCGGATGGTTCCGATCGGGACAGTGAGGACAGCTGCCGCATCCTCGTAGCTCATCCCTTCGAGCCCGACCAGAAGGATGACCTGGCGCTGCTCTTCCGGAAGCTCCCCCAGCGCGCGTTCTAACTCGGATAACTGACGGGACGCGGTCGGATCGGTGGCGGCGATGAGAACCGAGGCACAATTTTCGACGTCGACCGTTGTGTCGTCGCGCATGGCGCGCCTGACCTCGTTTACATTCTGGTTGTGCATGATGGTGAAAAGCCAGGCGCGCAGATCGGTGCCGGGCTGCCACAAATGTTCCTTACGGAGCGCGCGGGCAAGGGTGTCCTGCACAAGGTCATCCGCCCGAACCGCATTACGGGTCAGTGCGCGCGCGTAACGCCGGAGCCGCGGGATTTCCCCTTCGAGACGACGATGAAAATCGTTCATCAGTTTCCTCATTAGCTGCCGAGCTCGAACCTAATGAGGCTGTGTAACCGTGTGATGAATTCACCAACTCAGGTTAGTAAGGACTTGTAATTTAAAGAAACACATGTAACCGGCGGGATTATATACGACGAATGGCGGAACTCGGCTTGCGCTGCATTCTCGCAAAATCGCAAAATCGCTGGCCCGATGCGACGCAATTGGGTGAAAGTGGCGCGAACCTGGTGCGTGCCGCGCGGTCGCCGGCCGGATAGCCGGGCAGCAGCGACAGCATCCCGACCGCCCGGCAACCGCGGCTGCGCGACGGTCCGGGTCCGCCGATATGGGCGTTCCGCCCGACTGCGCTCCGCGCTTCAGTAGCTCTTGCGTCAATCGGTCCCGAATCCAGCAAGGAGCAGGTGGAGCGCATGGTCGCCAAGGCGGCACAGCAACTGGGCGGCCTGCACATCCTCGTTAACAGCGGCTCCGCACCAGGGGGATCCGCAACCGCGACCGGCCCAATCGAAACCGTCATCGACGAGGATTTGCTGCAGGATTTCAACGTGAAGTATGTCGGAGCGCTGCGTTGTTCCCGAGCTGTCATCCCGTTCATGAAGACGGCGGGCTGGGGTCGCATCATCAACATCAGCGGCGGCAACGCCCGGAACGCCGGCAATCTCAGCGGCGGCGCCCGCAATGCCGGCCTGGTGCACATGACAAAAACGCTGGCAGTTCAATTCGGCCGGCATGGGATCACGGTCAATTGCATCCATCCCGGCACGACCCGCACCGAACGCACGCCGAGCCTGCTCGCTGCCCGCGCCGCCCAGCTGGGCGTATCCCCTGAAGAGGCGGAGCGGCAGGACTTCGCTCCGGACTCGCCGCGGGGCAATGCCATCTGCCGCATGGTGGACGCTGCGGAGGTCGCGTTCGTCGCGGTCTTCCTGGCCTCGGATAAGGCCTGGGCGGTCTCCGGCGAGCTGGTGGCAGCAAGCGGCGGAGCCGGGCGGTCGGTAGATTACTGAGCCGACCCACCAGGCTGAAGTCGGGTCACCTCCGGAAGAGATCTGGGATGGACAAGGAGCGTAGCGGCGAGAGGATGAAGCTCGGTGCGTTCTTTCACCCGACCGGGAACCACGTGGCCGCCTGGCTGCCCCTGACGCACAGATCGACGCCGGCACGATTTCCGATACTACGCTGAGATCACGCAGACCGCCGCACTACCGTGTTTTCCAGGCTCAGAACGCAAAAGATCGCTGAGCGGGCCGCGATGGCTCGAGATGAATGCCCTCCAGCGCGAGCATGCGGATCTTGGCCGGCGAGCCGCCTGGCGCGGAAAAACCACCAACCTTACCGCCGGCCGCGAGGACCCTGTGGCAGGGGATGATCAGCGCCACCGGATTCCTGGCCATGGCTT
>VAZT01000552.1 GCA_005884825.1 Alphaproteobacteria bacterium | reverse complement strand
TGTCTGCACGACATGGGCGACCCCGTTGGCGCGGCCGCCCACGTTCGGCAATCCCTGAAGCCGGATGGTTCATGGATGATTATCGAGCCGATGGCGGGCGATCGGCTCGAAGACAATTTGACCCCGGTCGGCGGATCTATTACGCAGGCTCGACGATGGGGTGCGTGCCGACCTCGCTGTCACAGGAGGTCGGCGCCGCACTCGGTGCGCAAGCCGGCGAGGCGCGATTGCGCGAGGTCATTAGTGCGGGCGGGTTCCGCACTGTCAGACGCGCCGCTGAGACTTCATTCAACATGATTCTCGAAGCGCGACCGTAAGCGGGCAGGGACGCGGGGCGGATCGGGTAATCTGCGGATCTCGGCGGGCGAGCCGCCTTGCACGACGGAATAGCGCGCAAGTCGGGCAAAGACCGACTTAGGTGGTAGCGTCGTGCGATGGCGTCGCGATGATTAAGGAACGTCTGAACAAGAGGCGGGAGCTTGGATATGGGGCATGGCGATTTGTTCACTGGCAACGAGACGGGGTAATTGGGCTGCGTTGATGCCGCATTGCGGTGTCGGCACGGTCGCTGGCTGATTGCGGACACATCACGCTGGCTGGCAGCGCAATAGATGGCGGCGCGCCATGAACAGATTGGCCAGCGCGCAGGTGACGAGCAGACGATGCGTGTTCTTCTGCAGCCCGCGATAGCGCACCTTGGCAAAGCCGAACACCCGCTTGATGACCCCGATCACATGCTCGACCCGAGCCCGCACTTTGGACTTGGTGCGGTTTTTCGCCCGCTCGACCTCATCGACAACACCGCGGTGGCGGTAGCGGCGATTGGTGAAATCCCGCGCCTTGGGCGCATGCTCCCGGATCACCGCCCGCTGGCCGCGGTAGGCCTGATCACCCCATACGCGGGTCTCTTGCCCATGCAATAGCTCGGGCAATACCGTGCTGTCGGCGACATTGGCCGGCGTCGCCGCCACCGCGTGGATCAGCTTGGTGCGGCTGTCGACCCCGAAATGCGCCTTCATCCCGAAATACCACTGGTTGCCCTTCTTCGTCTGATGCATCTCGGGATCGCGCGCCTTGTCGGCATTCTTGGTCGACGACGGCGCATTGATGATGGTCGCAGCGACGATCGTGCCGGTGGCCACCTTCATTCCCTTCGCCGCCAAGTGCCGCTGCACCTCGTCGAACAACCGCCGGCCCAGAACCTGCTCCTCCAGCAGGTGGCGAAAGCGGCACACCGTCGTCTCGTCGGGCACCGGCTCGCGGCCGAGATCGATGCCGACAAAGCGGCGCATCGCCTGCGAATCGTACAGCGCCTCCTCCACCGCCGGATCCGACAGATTGAACCAGTGCTGCAAGAAATACATGCGCAGCATCCGCTCGACCCCGACCGGCGGGCGGCCATTGCCCGGCTTCGGATAGAACGGCTCGATCAGCGCGCACAGCGCCGACCACGGCACAACCTGCTCCATCTCGGCAAGAAACGCCGCCCGCCGCGTCGTCTTGGCGTAGCGGTCAAACCCCACTGCCCCCAGCGTCAACTGCTTCATCCCCCGACCCCACACCCCCAATCCACCCCGCCAGATATTATACCACGATCACTGCAGCTGGTTTTTGCAGAGATCCCTTAGCTTAAATCCAGCCCGGGCTCTCGCAGTTGGCTCAGTGCCGACAATCTGCGACGGCAGCCGAAAGGTTCGAGATTTAAGATTATTCAATCACCTCGTCGGCTTGCACGAGAATGGCAGGCGGGATCGTAATGCCCCGCGCCTTTGCCGTTTTGAGGTTCACCGTCAGGTAATATCGGGTCGGCCGCTGGACCGGCAGATCGCCGGGATTCTCGCCCTTCAGGATCTTGTCTACATAACCGGCAGCGCCACGCCACAAGTCGGTTGCATTTGGACCATAGGACATCAGTCCTCCGCCCACTACGTAACCTCGATCCCAATATATTTCCGGCAATTGGTAGTGTGCGGCGAGCCCCACGATCCTTGCTGAATTAGTGAATACGAGAGGACCATTCCAGACGTCGATTGCTTCGGCGCCCTGCTTATGTGCTGTCTCGAAAGCTGTCTCGAATTGATCCGGCTTGCTCGCCTCGACCACAACCAACTTCACTCCCAGCTCTCCCCTGGCCCGGGGGAGCTTCTGCAGCGCTAGCTGATGCATTGCGGTCGTGGGGTTGACCAGCACGGCGATCTGTTCCACCCCTGGAACGGTGGCTTGGAGAATCTGAAGGTGCTTTGCAATGAACCCCCCCAAACCTCCGAGGTCCAGCGTCGCGAACCCGGTGACATTGCCGCCCGGATGCGCCAGGCTCGCGACGAGACCAAGTCCGATCGGGTCGGCCACACTGAGGAAAACCATCGGGATCGTTGGAGCAGCGGTGTGGATCGCGGCCGCGGAATCGCTCGTCGAGGTGACGATAACCTCTGGACCAAAAGTGATCAGCTCAGCTAGGAGCGCGGGGATCTGTTCGGTCCGACCTTGAAAGTGACGATATTCAATCTGGAGATTCCATCCCACGACATAGCCGCGGTCGCGTAACGTCGCCTCCCAGGCCTGGATATTCTCGGGAAGCTGTGCGTTCGACAGAACCCCTACGCGATGAACCGGCTGCTGATCTTCGATCTCGATTTCCAACTGATAAGGTTTCGCGTCATGGCGAAGCACCCACTGAACAAAGCCAAAAATGGTTACATAATCACTCGCCACAAAAATCGACTTGAGTTCATTAGTCCAATGTCCGCTACTGTTCGAAATTCGTCAGCAGCCTTGAAGCATCGTGTTACGTGCCAATCGTATAGCAATGGTACGAATTGCCCCTCCAAATATCGGTGCCCCGGTACAATACTGTCACTCACTGTCATTACGGATAGCCACTGATGGAAGATGCGCCAAAGCCGGGCACGCAATTCCGGAGAGACTTCTTTGAGTTCGAGCTGCGAGGGCAACGGCTCCGCCCCCTCCGCTCGCTCGAATGTCAGCCCCTTCCTGTCCTCGTATTCGCTCGCCATCCCAAATCCCGCCATCATGGCCGCGCTTTCGTCCCGTGCGCGTGAGCCTCGCGCCGACAAGCGCCGATATGGTGAACCCTGTCC
>VAZT01000551.1 GCA_005884825.1 Alphaproteobacteria bacterium | reverse complement strand
GAGGCCGAGGATCGCGCAGCCGAGGATATAAAGAGCGATCGGGAAGCTCGATTGAAAGGCGGCAAATAGCGCGGTAGCGATAAACGGCGAGGGGCCGCCGGCGATGATCGAGGCGAGTTGGTAGCCAAGCGAAGAGCCGCTGTAGCGCAGCCGCGGAGTGAAGCTTTCTGCGATCATTGCCGCCTGGGGGCCGTAACAGGTCATGACCGGAAGCAGCGACAGCGCGATGGCGACAAAGATTAGGGCCGGTTCCTTCGTATCGAGCAAGGCGAAGTAGATGAAGCCGAATACTCCGACAAAGACCGACCCGATCGCATACATGCGCTTGCGGCCGATGCGGTCGGACAGATGCCCGGCCATAGGGACCCAGAGGAACCCGAGGACGGCCTGGGTGAGGACGGCCATCAACACTTGAGCACTTCCAAGACCGGCACGCGTTCAACGCGCTCTTCGTCGAGCACCTTCTGGAAGACCGGGGTCTCGGTGATGCCGAGCCGGATCCACAGACCGATCCCAACCATGACAATGCTGAGAAGAAACGGAATCCGCCATCCCCAAACCAGGAACTGGTCACCGGACCACCAGCTGAAGAACAGCACCGCCAGATTGGCCAGGAACAGTCCGGCCGGCCCGCCGAACTGCGGCCAGGCGGCGAGGAGGCCGCGATTTTTGTTGGTTCGCGCCCATTCCATCGCCAGCAATACCGAGCCACCCCATTCACCGCCGACGCCGATTCCCTGGATCAGGCGGATAATCACCAAGAGGACAGCTCCCCAGATGCCGATGCTCTCATAGCTCGGCACGAGACCGACGGCCATAGTCGCAACGCCGGTGACCAGCAATGTCGCGATCAAGGTTGCCTTGCGCCCGATCCGGTCGCCCCAATGGCCGAATATCGCCGCTCCGATCGGCCGGCCCAGAAATCCGACGAAAAAGACGGCGAACGCTTGCAGCACCCCGACCAGCGGGTCGGATTGAGGGAAGAAGAGTTTGCCGAAGACCAGCCCCGTCACTTGGCCGTAGAGCAGGAAATCGTACCATTCGATCGTCGTGCCGACCGTGCTGGCGATCAGCGCGCGGCGCAATTGCCTGCTATGCTCGGTCTCGGACAGGCCGGTCGCAGCGAGTTCGGCTGCCGTCATGCGTTTCCCCCGGGGTTTTGGGTGTTCGGTTATGCCCGTTATGGGCAGCGATTATCGTTGATCGAGCTATGCTAGCAGTTGGGGAGAAACGGAGAAAGGGGTCGTTTTCGATTCAGGGTGTCGGCCGCAATAGCCGCAACGGGTTGGGCAGGCGGTCGAGTGCGGTCTGGAAACGGCGGCGCGCCTGGCCGATGCGCGCGGCCTCGGCGAGGCGGCGATCGAGAAATGCGCGGGTATCGGCAAATCCCGGCGAGCGGTCCTCCAGCCAATAGAGCATTGTTGCGGCGTAGATCCCCGCGAGGGTGGCGCGCTTTGTGTAAAAGCTGAAATCGGTCGCGCTGTCCCCGGCGGCGTACCAGATGCCGTCGACAGTCTCGTACAGCAGACGCATCGCCAGCAGCGCGTTGTGCGGCAATGACAGAATGGTCAACGCGCGGCGTACCGCCTCGCGCCAGGGCTCGACAATCTCCAGCCGGATGTTGACCGCGAGCGCGACGCGCTCCGGCACCCGCAGCTGGTCGAGCGGCAAGCTCTCCAGCCGGTCGAGCATGCGCCGATCCGCCCAGCGGCTGAAACAGGCGGCAAAATCGGCCGGGCCGTCCGGGAAGAGAGCCAGCGCTTCCGCCGCCGACACGCCGATGCGCCGCGCCGCCGCGCGCAAAGCCGCGCGCGACCAGCCGTCGAACGGCACATCCGGCAGCATCGCCTCGATCAACGCATCGCGTTGGCTCTCGGCGAGCGGGCTCTTCATGCCGTTGGCTTTTGGGCGAGAACGGCGGCCAGGTCGATCGGGTGGCGCTGCAATTCCTCGAGAAAGACCAGCAGCCGATGGTCCGTCATGCGCTGTGGATAAAGAATGCCGTCGAGATGGTCGCATTCGTGCTGGACGACGCGGGCGTGGAACCCCTCGACCTCGCGCTCGATGACATCGCCGTCGAGACCGGTTCCGCGATAGCGGACATGCAGGTGACGCGGCACGACGCCGCGCAATCCCGGAACCGACAGGCAACCCTCCCAGCCGAACGCCCGCTCCGGTCCAATGGTCTCGACCACCGGGTTGATGAGCACCGTCAGATCCTGCGCGACGTCGCCCGGCATGTCGCTGAGACGATCGCCCAATACCTGAAACACGACGATCCGGTAAGGCTGATGCACCTGCGGAGCGGCAATGCCGGTGCCGCCGGCGTCCTCCATCGTCTCGACCATGTCCTCGACGAGGCGGCGCACCCAGGGTGCGGTCGGGTCATCGACCGCGCCGGCGACGCCGCGCAAAACCGGATGCCCCATCCGGGCGATCTTCAATAGAGCCATGCCCTCAATATGTGACGGCGGGGGACCCGGGTAAAGCACCCGCGGGCCGCCTTCACACCACCCCGCCAAAGTGCTAAATATTGCCGCAGACGGACCGCCGCCGCGGCCCGGCCGAATCGCGCTTTATAATTACGGAGAAGAGCCACCGTGCAAGTCCTCGTTCGCGACAATAACGTCGACCAGGCGCTCCGCGCGCTGAAGAAAAAAATGCAACGCGAAGGGGTCTTCCGAGAAATGAAGCTGCGCCGCAACTATGAGAAACCCTCCGAGCGGCGGGCGCGCGAAAAGGCCGAAGCAGTGCGCCGCTACCGCAAACTCTTGCGCAAGCGGCTGGAGCGCGAAGGCTACTGAGGCGGGCCCCTCTCCGGCTCCGGCCGGCCGCGGGGCCGATCTCGGTGCCGACGCCTGCGAGGGGGTCTCAACCCGGTCGCGCCCTCGCCGGCAACCGCCGCCGCGAACCGACATACCATTACCACACGAATGAGGCGATCTTTGGATCGCCGCGGACCCGCAGCCGCCTCGGCCCGCTCCCCGCCCGAGCCGCCTCGCTACCCGAACACCCCCGTTTGCCGGATCACACGTCGAGAGCAGCAGGACCGGAACCGCTGATCGGAGCCCGCTGTTCCAGAGCCGGAAACCATATTTCGGGCTCAGGGAGGGGAATGTGCACCGGCTGGCAAAATTCCTGTTGCGCCTATCCTTGGCATTCCCAGCAATTGGTCTCGGACTCCCGGCCGCTTACGCCGCGCTGCCTTTGGTGCCGGTGTGCAGCTGGCCGGTCGAGAGCACCGGGCACGGCGTCCTCAACGTCGCGACGCAAGACACCAACACAACCTACTGGTTCATGGCGCTCGACACCAAGCGATGGAAGACAATCACGATCACGGGGCAATATCCCAAGGCTCGCCTGTTCAACATTACGAGTTATGGTGCGACGGGTCTGCTGATCGATACGATCTCCGACCAGGAGATCGTATCGGACGCGGGCAGCAAGAACCCGTTTAAGAGCCAGACGCTTCCGCCTGCGGGCAGCCCACAGAATTACACGATTACGCTCGGCCCC
>VAZT01000117.1 GCA_005884825.1 Alphaproteobacteria bacterium | reverse complement strand
ACGCCGACACCGTCGAACTCTTCGTTGGGACCCATCAATCGCAGCGACTTAACGCCGGCGCCGATTGATTGGACCCGATCGACGCAGGGTCACGCCAGCCGCAGCGAACATGCCGGCAACATGCCCGAAAATCCAAAAGGAGTTCTCCAGAGAGGTTCCCCGCCCAATAGCCGGCAAAATCCGGGACTGAATTCCCTAAAGGCACAGAGTGTTTTTGTTGCTCCGGACCACCGGTAACTCCGCCGTGGCAGGATGGCGTCTGGTTAACCACGTAGCCCTTCCGCGGGGGTCGATCATGCCCGAGGCGGCTGGTACGGAGGAGTTCAAATGATTAACGAGGGCTCACGGGACATTATTTCCGACAAGCAATGTGCAATCGAGGTGGCCGAGTTCATCCGGACCAAAGGAGTAACAAGGTGCCCGACCGCATGCGTCCTGCCGACGCAGGCTTCGGTTGCCGCCGCCGATCGGGAGGCGCTCGGCGAATACGTGGCGCGCCGCGCCGAGCGTCGGCGTGCGAGAGTGGCCGCCCACGCGCAACAATTCTGGAATATCGAGCTCGTGTCTTCGGTGCACCGGTAGCGCCAGCGAAGCGGCCCCGGCGCCGCGCAGCAAATCTGCCACCTCCGAGGCCGGTGTGTTATGCTGCGCGCCATGAACCAGCCCTCAGACTTGCCGCCGCAGCCGGCGGAATACTACCGGCGCAAGGCCGCGCGCGCCCGCCAGGTCGCCGAGGGGGTCACGACGCGCGCGATCAAATTGCGGTTGCTCGAATTGGCTCTCGAATACGACAAGCTCGCCGACGGTACCGAGAGCGCGACGCGACCGCCGCCCGATTTATCAGACATTTGAGTGAGGTCACTCAGCGCGCGCTCGGCGCCCAACCGTCGGTTGCGCCACTTTCTCCAGCAAGGCCAGCCATTTCCCGACCCGCTTGCGATTATTTCCGAAATCATAATGACCATACCGAGACCGGCTGTAGATCGCAATGCCCGAACGATTCGGTCCGAGTGGAACGAACTCGACGGTGATGATGTCGGGAAATCGGAACGTCGGCGAATGTTGGATATAAACGAACCGCCGGTGGTCGGGATCGGCGACAATAGTCTCGACGCGCTTCTCGCCCGATATCACTTCTGTCCAATATTCGTGCAATCGCTCCCACGGCAGAGGGAAGACCGGGCTGGCGATCGCTTCGGACGCCAGGCAGTATCCTGGCGGACAAAATAGAAAACCCGGTTTAGGGAGCGGCGAGTGCAGTTCGGCGATGCTGACGGCCTCGCTCGGGGCCAAGCGATTTTCGGCTTCGCGGCCCATATAGATCCGCACCGCGAGCCCGAATGCCGCCACTCCCAGCGCAGTCGCGACCAGTGGGGTCAGGATCCGGCGGATGACGCGCAACTCTCCTCCGCAGCCGCTAGAGGCCCGATCTTCACTATGCCATAAGAAGCCCCTCGGCAAAGGGGCGGATCGGAATGGGTCAGCAATCAACCCGGCGTGCTGTGGAGGCTTCGCGGCGCGAATGCGAGCCGGATGAGACTTACGCGCCGCAGGGTCTCGCAGAGGGTATTTCGGCGCTCGCAGCCGAACCGATCTTCGCGGCGATATTGCGAACCGCCGGCCCGCCGCGGTTCCGACGGCGGCGCAACGGGTTTGGCACGCTGCTGCACATCATCCTGGAGCAGCAGGTGTCGATCGACGCGGCGGCGAAGATGTACCACAGACTGGCCGGGTTGTGCCGTCCGCTGGCGCCCGAAACCTTCCTAGCCCTCGACGACGCAATTTTGCGGTCATGCGGCTTCAGCCGTCAGAAAATGAGGTATGCGCGCGATCTCGCGGCAGCCGTGGAACGAGGTAGTTTCGATTTTGCCCGGCTCGCGGCGGCCGAGGATGAAACCGCGATGGCGGACTTGTTGGCGATCAGAGGCATCGGCCGATGGAGCGCCGAGATCTATCTGCTCTTTGCGTTGGGCCGGCCGGATATCTGGCCCGCCGCCGATCTCGGTCTGCAGCTTGCGACGGCCGAACAGCTGGGTCTCGGCTCGCGGCCTGCCGAGGTCGAGTTGCGGTTCCGCGGCGAAGCGTGGCGACCTTGGCGGTCGGTCGCGGCCTGCCTTTTCTGGCAGTCCTATCTGCATGCCCGCGGACGCGTCGCCCCGCGCCTGGCCCCGGAGCTCTATGCCTGATCGCCCAGCAGATTGCCGGCTCGGGGCCGTGTCCAGCGCCTGCGGAACAGCGACCCGCCCGAAATGATCGCCGCAGCGACGATGAGGAGCGCAGGCACGCCGCCCTGCGTCAAAACGCCAATCAAGATCTCGACCATGACGGCGAACAGGAAAGCGAATACTGGGCTCAGCAGGATTCCACCTGCGATTGTCCACCAAGCCCAATTCGGAACACTGTCCATTCCTGGCGACGCCTCTGAGCACCTCACGGGAAGCTTGTGTGGCAGATAATGGTTGGCGAGTTGTTAGCGGCGAGGACCGATTGACCGCGCGAGAAACGAGAGGGACATCATGACGGAACGCTTCCCCGACGGATTCATCTGGGGCGCCTCGACTTCGGCTTACCAGATCGAGGGTGCGGTCCGCGAAGATGGACGCGGGCCATCGATCTGGGACACCTTCAGCCACCAGCCCGGCAACATCCTCGGCGAGGATACAGGCGATATCGCGTGCGATCATTATCACCGCTGGCCCGAGGACGTTGCTTTGATGCGCGAGCTCGGCGTCGGCGCCTACCGGCTATCGACAGCCTGGCCGCGCATTCTGCCGGAGGGCCGCGGCAGACCGAACCCAATCGGCCTCGAATTCTATGACCGGCTGATCGATGCCGTGATGGCGGAAAACATCGAGCCCTGGGTCTGCCTCTACCACTGGGATTTGCCGCAGGCGCTCGAATATCGCGGCGGCTGGCAAAACCGGGACACTGCTTCCTGGTTCGCCGAATACGCCGCGATCACGGTGCGGCGGCTCGGCGACCGGGTCAAGCACTGGGCGACCTTCAACGAACCGAATGCCGCGAGCGTCTTGGGCTATTGCGAAGGCAAGCACGCCCCGGGCATCCGCGGCCGCGAGAGCGCGCTCAACGCCATCCACGTCATGAATCTTGCCCACGGATTGGGCACAGAGGCGATGCGTTCGGAACGGGCCGATCTGCTGATCGGCAACATCTACAACTTCCACCCCCGTGAGCCGGCCAGCGAGCGTGAGGAAGACGAGATCGCGACGGCCATGCTCGATGCGCTGTGGAACCGTTCTTGCCCTGACCCGCAGATTCACGGTATCTATCCCGAGGCGCTCGCCGGCGAAATGGAGGCTCTAGTGCAGCCTGGCGATCTCGATATCGTCAAGCAAAAGCTCGATTACTTCGCATTCAACCATTACACGCGATCACGCGTTCGCCGCGATCCGGATCACCCGTTCGAGGTCGGGTCTGTCCCGCAGGAACCGGGAACTCCGGTAACCGAAATGGGCTGGGAGATCGCGCCCGGTGCGTTCCGCCAGGTGATGATCGAAGCGAAGGAACGCTACGCCGGCGATCTGCCGATTTACATCCTCGAAAACGGGGCTGCCTTTCCCGACCGGATCGACCCAGACGGTCGGATCCGCGACGAACAGAGGATCGCCTATCTGCGCGGCTATCTCGGGGCGGTGCTCGATGCGATCGAGGCGGGAGTGCCGGTCCGCGGATATTTCGTGTGGTCGCTGCTCGACAATTTCGAGTGGGCGTTCGGCTACAACAAGAGGTTCGGTCTCGTGCACGTCGATTTCGCCTCGCTCGAGCGGCGGCTCAAGGACTCGTTCCATTTTTATGCCGAGCTCGCCCACGGCGCCCCGCTCGAGCGGGAGTAAAATGCAGGGCTTGCTCAACCCCGACTCGTCGCTCGACCTGGTTGCCCACGTCATCCAGGTAGCGTTGACGCCGATTTTCCTGCTCTCGGGCATAGCAACGTTGCTGAACGTGTTCGCGACGCGGCTGGCGCGGGTCGCCGATCTCGTGTCTCAGATCACCAAGGCGATGGAACAGGCCGATCCCGAGGAGAGCGCGGGTCTTGCTCGGCAGCTCTTGCGTCTGCGCTGGCGCTCGATCGCTCTCGATGCAGCGGTGGTGCTCGGCGCCATCGGGGCGGCAGCCACTTGCGCTTCGGTTTTCACGCTGTTTGTCGGGGCGTTGCGCAATTCGACTGTCGCCTCGCTGTTGTTCACCACCTTCGGGCTCGCGATCGGCTGCACGATCAGCGCCATCGCAGCGTTCGCAATAGAGATGATGATGGCCGGCAGCGGAGTGCGCGCCCAAGTGGCGCGCCAGCGATCCTCCGAGCAGGTCTGAACTCTCACCCGAGGAACTCGGCGCATCGCCTCTCCAGATCCTCCTGCGACGCGAAGAAATCCTCGGCGAGACCGAGGGCGTCCGCCGGCCGTTTCGTCTCAAAATGGACGCCGTGTTGCCGCGCGATATCGGCAAGACGGCGTGCGGCATCCGGGCGGCCGGTGAAAACGATGCCTTCCACTTCCGCTCGGATCGCCGCCAGCGCCGCGCCGACATTGTCGCCGCAGTCGAGGAGGCTGGAGCACTGGGCGTCGGGGACCGCCCCACGCGCCGCGGCCACCAGCGCCTTGAACCAGCCCGGACCCACGCCGCCGCCGGCATCCGGCGCGCTGACGAGCACCACCGGACAGCCGGCACACTTCGCAGCGCTCAGCGCGGCGATTGCTTGGGCGAGCGCGTGAACAATGATGCTGGCAATAGCGTCAGGATACTTCCAATTGTGTTACCCGTTCTCAACCGCGCGCAACCAATCGACAATACGGAGCGTTCTGGGCGACCATCGCCGTCATCTGTTCGAGAACCCTGATCAGCGTCTCCTGGTCGCGCAGCACGATCGCGGTCAGCACCTTGATGTCATCGCGCACGGACGCGATCTCATCGAGGATACGCCGCCGCTGGGCGAGGAATTCGAGCGTGACGATCTCGGGCATTGCGGCCGATTTAGGCGAGCCCGCCGAAATAGGCGGCAACCTCAACCATACGGTTCGAGAAGCCCCATTCGTTGTCGTACCACGACAGAACGCGCACGAACCGCTTATCGACGACCTGGGTTTGCGTTACGTCGAAGGTCGAGCTGTGCGGGTCGTGGTTGAAGTCGACCGAGACTGTCGGCGCCTTGTTGATGCCGAGGATGCCGCGCAGCCGGTTGGAGCGGGAGGCCTCCTCCATCAAGGAGTTAACCTCGTCGCCCGAGGTTTCGCGGACTGCATCGAACGTGAAGTCGATCAGCGACACGTTTGCGGTCGGCACACGGATCGCGGTCCCGTCGAGCTTACCCTTGAGCGCCGGCAAGACGAGGCCGACAGCCCTTGCCGCCCCGGTCGAGGTCGGGATCATCGACTGGGCCGCCGTGCGGGCGCGGCGCAGGTCGCTATGCAGCCCGTCGACCAGCGACTGATCGCTCGTATAGGAATGGATCGTCGTCATGTAGCCGCGCTCGATGCCGATTCCCTGATGGAGCACATAGGCCACCGGCGCGAAACAGTTGGTCGTGCACGACGCGTTTGAGATGACCGTGTGCTCGGGGTTGAGCTCCTCCTGGTTGACGCCCATCACGACGGTCATGTCGGCGCCGTCCGCCGGGGCCGAGACGATAACCCGCTTGGCGCCCGCTTCGAGATGCTTCGCGGCGGCCTCGCGCTTTGTGAAGATGCCGGTGCATTCGAGCGCGACGTCGACCCCGAGCTCGCGCCACGGTAATTTTGCCGGATCGCGCTCGGCGGTGACGCGGATCTTGCCGCGGCCGATATCCATCCATTTGTCGCCGGTCGTCACTTCGCCCGGAAAACGGCCGTGCACGCTGTCGTATCGCAGGAGATGCGCATTGGTTTCGACCGGGCCCAGATCGTTGATCCCGACGACTTCGATCTCGGTATGCCTGTGCTCGTACGCCGCCCGCAAGACCAGCCGGCCGATGCGCCCGAAGCCGTTGATCGCAACCCGTACCGCCATCTCTCTTCCTCCCAAAGCTCTCGCCGATCTATAGAAGCGCGCGGGCGGCCTGCGCAACCCTTTCGGGTGTAATGCCGAAATGCGGGAACAGCGCCTCGCCGGGAGCCGAGGCGCCAAAACCCTCCATGCCAATGAAAGCGCCGCGTGCCCCGAGCCACCGATCCCAGCCAAAGCGCACGCCAGCCTCGACCGCGACGCGCGGCGCAGAGCCGAGGACCACGTCCCGATATTCCTTCGGCGCCTTATCAAAGATCTCCCAACAGGGCATTGAAACGACAGCCGCGCCGATACCATCGTGCGCCAATGCCTCACGCGCGGCCATCGCGACGGAGACCTCGGAGCCCGTCGCGAGAAGCGTGATTCGACGCTGCCCATCAGCCTCGGCCAGCACATAGGCGCCGCGCGCAGAGCGGTTTTCCGCATCAGGCTCGCGCCGCAGCAATGGGAGCGATTGGCGCGTGAGAGCGAGCAAAGAGGGGCCGTCGCGTCGTTGTAATGCCAGCGCCCAGCACTCGGCAGTCTCGACCGGGTCGGCCGGGCGATAGACGTAGAGCCCCGGCATCGCTCGCAACGCGGCCAGATGCTCTATCGGCTGATGGGTCGGGCCGTCCTCGCCGAGCCCGATCGAATCGTGCGTCATCACATAGATGACGCGGACCCCCATGAAGGCGGCCAGCCGGATCGACGGCCGGGCATAATCGGAAAATGTCAGGAATGTCCCGCCATAAGGGATCAGCCCGCCATGGACGGCGATGCCATTCATTGCCGCCGCCATCCCGTGCTCGCGCACCCCGTAGCGGATATAGCGGCCGGAATAGTCGCCGCGGCGGACATCCTTCTGGTCCTTGGCCTTGGTGTTGTTCGAGGGTGTGAGGTCGGCCGAGCCGCCGACCAGCTCCGGAACGACCCGGGTCAGGGTATCGAGCACCGTCCCCGAGGCCTGTCGTGTCGCAATTTTCGCGTTGGCCTGCCGGAAGTCATCGCACACCTTGGCGATGGCTTGATCGAGGCCGGCGGGCAAATCTCCACGCTGGCGCCGCAGGAATTCGGCACGACGCTCCCCGGTAACGCTGTTGAGGCGCGCTTCCCAGGCGTGGCGCACGGGTTCGCCGCGCGAGCCGGCCGCGCGCCATTCCGCGCGGATGTCCTCCGGAATCGCGAAAGGCGGCTCGTTCCACCCGAGCCGCTGGCGCGCGCCAGCGATCTCGGCGGCGCCGAGCGGCGAGCCATGCGCCGCGGCGGTTCCGGCCTTGGTCGGCGCCCCGAACGCAATCGTCGTGCGGCAGGCAATGAGGTTGGGACGATCGCTGTTCTGGGCTCGCCGGATGGCCTCGGCGATGGCCGCGTGATCGTGGCCGTCAATCCGTTCGGCCGCCCAGCCATACCCGCGGAACCGCAGCAACGGGTCGTCGGAGAACGACAGCTCGGTCGGGCCGTCGATCGAAATCGAATTGTCGTCGTAAAACACGATTAGCTTGTTGAGGCCGAGATGGCCGGCGAGCGAGGCCGCCTCGTGGCTGACCCCTTCCATCAGGTCGCCGTCGCTGGCGATGACGTAAGTGTGGTGATCGACGATCTCTTCGCCGAACTCGGCCGCCAGCATCCGCTCGGCGAGCGCCATGCCGACCGAATTGCCGATCCCCTGCCCCAGCGGCCCGGTCGTCGTCTCGATCCCGGCCGCGTGCCCCCGCTCCGGATGCCCCGCGGTGCGGCTGCCGAGCTGCCGGAAGCGCTCGAGCTCTTCGAGCGTCATGTCGGCGTAGCCGGTCAAGTGCAAGAGCGCATAGAGCAGCATCGAGCCGTGCCCGGCGGACAGCACGAAGCGGTCGCGGTCGGGCCAATCCGACGCCTGCGGGTCGAACCGCAGAAATTGCGTAAAGAGGACCGTCGCGACATCGGCCATGCCCATCGGCATGCCGGGGTGTCCCGACTTCGCCTGCTCGACCGCATCCATAGCGAGCGCTCGAATGGCATTTGCCATGCGGCGGAGTTTCGGGTCCCGCGGCGCGGGGAGCGGAGAGGCCGTAGCGGCGGAGGGGGTATCGGTGCTCATCACGGCAAGATAGTTACCGCAGGCGCGAGAGCAAGCTGGCGGCGGTCGGCCCGCCGCACGCCTGCCTGATAAAACAGACAAAGAACAGGAGGGATGCCCGCGTTAGCCGCCAAACCGGCGGGTTTGAAACGTGGCAGCAGGACAGATTTCCGGGAAACAAGCAGATAGAGTCATCGAGGGCGCGTCGCCGGTAACCGCGATGATGGGTTTACCACCCAATTGCGGCTATTCTTCGGGCGCCGTCATGTCGTGCCTGTCCAGCATCGGAGGAAGAATGCTCACTATCCTGGATCTCAACGCCGAGTTCGCCAAGCTGAAGATGTTGCGCGGACGCACCCCGGAGACACCGGAAGCCGATCGTGTGGGCGCTTTTGCGCGCTTGGCGCCGTACCGCGACAGCGCCATCAACGTCGCCAAATTCTCCGGCGAAGGCCCGTGGGAGCGCCACCCGAACGGCGACGAGATCGTGCAGATCGTCGACGGCGCGGTGACCTTCCACATCATGACCGACGACGGACCGCAATCCCATGCGCTCAAAGCAGGGATGGTGGTGATCGTCCCGCAAGGGGCGTGGCACCGCTTCGAGGCTCCGGACGGGGTGAGCCTGATGACCGCGACCCCTCAGCCAACCCAGCATCTCACCTTCGCCATCGACGACCCGCGAACCCTCGAATGACACGGCTATGTCGTAGAGGGGGCGTAGCCGCAGCGCGTCACCTGCCGATGAATTTCGGCTTTCGCTTTTCCCGGAAAGCCGCAACGCCCTCGGCATTGTCGGCGGTCATGTGCAGCTGCGGCTGCACCATGCTCTCGATCTCGAGATAGTCTTCGAGGCTGGGCCCGACGGCCGCGTGAAACAGCTTCTTTGCGAGCCCGAGGGCAAAAGTGGGAGCTTCGGCCAATTCCGCCGCGAGCTCCTCGGTCTTGCTCATCAGGTCGTCATCTTCGACGACATGATTGACCAGGCCGAGCGCCAAGGCCTCCTCCGCCTCGACAAAACGCGCCGAGAACACCAATTCCTTCGCCTTCAGCATGCCGAGCCGGCGGGTCAGAAACCAGATCGCCCCGCCGTCGGGCGCCAGACCGATACGGCGGAAGATCTGCGAAAACCGCGCGGTCTTCGAGGCCACCACGAGGTCGCAGGCGAGCGCGATGCTCCAGCCGATGCCGACCGCCGGCCCGCGCACCGCGGCGATTGTCGGCTTTTCGATCGAATGGAGGGCACGGATAAAGGTGTGGCCGCCGCGCTGCAAGCGCTCGCGGTCGGCGCGCAAATCGTGCGGCTGCCCGGCCATGCGGTCGACATCGGCGCCGGAGCAGAACCCTCTGCCGGCGCCGGTCACGATAACGGCGCGCACTTTGTCGTCGAACCGCAATTGCGCGAAATACTCACAGAGGCTCTGACGCATATCCGTGGTCAGCGCGTTGAGCTTGTCAGGGCGGTTCAGCACCACCTTCGCAACCGCGCCTTCAATCGTCAAATCGACCGGCATTTTGGAGCAGCCTCAATCGGGGTCGGCAACCGGCTCGGACTTGGGACGCTTGGCGGTGCGGGCCGTCGCCGCACGCTCCTTGCGCGGAGCACTTCGTGTCGTTTTGACCTTCGCCAACCGCCGGGCGCCGATCTCGGCTTCGACAGCCGGCAGCAACGCGGCGGCATCGGTTCGCTGGGCCGGGGTGCCGCTGTGCTGGAGCCGCTTTGCATTGGTCCGGAGATTGGCCAGGGCGACCCGAGCCCGGGGTAATATATATAGGCAGTGCGTTGGGCACGAACCAGCAGGACGGACGCAATGAGCGAGACCAGCCAACCCGATGCCAAGAAACCTCGGCTTGTCGGCATCAATCACATCGCCCTCGAGGTCGGCGACATCGACCAGGCTCTCGATTTCTACCGCAAGATCTTCGAGTTCACGCTCCGGGCGAAACGGCCGGGCAACGCCTTCATCGAGCTCGGCGACCAGTTCATAAACCTGATGGAAAGCCCGACGCCGCACGAGGATCGCCGCCGCCATTTCGGCCTCGTCGTCGATGACCGCTCGAGTGTGCGGGCGCGGGTCGAAGAGGCGGGCGGGCGTCTCTTGCCGGGGCCATTCCTCGATTTTCTGGATCCCTGGGGCAACCGCGTCGAGGTCGTGGAGTACGGCAATATTCAATTTACCAAAGCGCCGCATGTGCTGAGCGCGATGGGCTTCGATCTCGACAAAAGCGAGAAGGCTCTGCGCGAGCTCGCCGACAAAGGCATGGCGCCGTAGCGGCGGGCGCCGCGATGGATATTGCGAAGATCCCGATCGGCCGCGCGCCGCCGCACGACTTCAATGTCGTCGTCGAGATACCGCAGGGCGGCGTGCCGGTGAAATATGAGCTCGACAAAACGTCGGGGGCGATGTTTGTCGACCGCTTCCTGCATACCGCGATGTTTTACCCCGGCAATTACGGCTTTGTGCCGCACACCTTGGCGCGGGACGGAGATCCGATCGACGTATTGGTTGTCGGACCGGCGGCGGTGGTGCCAGGAGCGGTCGTGCGTTGCCGTCCCATCGGTGCGCTGATGATGGAGGACGAGCAGGGGCCCGATGAGAAGATCATCGCCGTCCCGGTCGATGAGCTGCATCCGTTTTACACCGGAGCGCGGTCCTATCAGGATCTGCCGCCGATCCTGCGCGATCAGATCGCCCATTTTTTTCGCCATTACAAAGACCTGGAAGCTGGCAAATGGGTCAACGTCGCGCGCTGGGCCGATGCCGAGGAGGCCGCCGCTCTTATTGCCGCCGCGAGCGTCGCCGAAGACGAGTTCAACGACTGGTACGATACCGAGCACATTCCCGAGCGCCAGCGTGTGCCCGGGTTTCTGGTATGCCAGCGCTGGATCGGCGCCGATAACCCGAAGCAATCGGTCGCGACCTACGATGTCGAGAGCGTGTCGGTATTGCAGGGTCCCGCCTACCGGGCGATCGGCGGCGAGAACCTTTCGCCCTGGTCGAAACGGGTGACCGGCCGCGTGCAGCGCCTGGTGCGCTTCGAGGGCGATCAGATCCTCCCCGGCGATCAGGCCTCGCCGGAGAATGCCGGCGGCCTGTTGCTGGTGGGAATGACCCCGGCAGCGGCGGTCGAGACCGCGTTCAACGCTTGGTACGACACCGAGCACGTCCCCGCACTCGCCCGCGTTCCGGGGGTGCTGTGCGCGCGCCGCTTCCGCACCGCCGGCGGAAGCCCGAAATACATGGCGCTCTATCACCTGGCCTCACCAGCAGTGGTCGACGGCGCCGAGTGGAAGCGGGCAAGCGGCTCAACGCCAATGCCCGAGCATATCCGGCCGCAGATTAGCGACCGGCTACGCCTCGTCTGCTGCAAGTACCGCCGACAGGGCTGAAGTTGCGTGCCAACGGTACCCTCACCCACTGAGCGCAGCGAGGCGGGTGAGGGTCGTAGGGTCAGGAGTGAGGGGAGGAGGTCGGCATGCGCTATGAGTTCTACTATTGGGCCGGGATACAAGGGCGCGGCGAGTTTGTCCGATTGGCGCTGGAGCAGACGGACGCCGAATATGTCGACGTCGCGAGGCAGACCGGCGGCGAGGCTGCGATGATGCGCCTACTTAGCGGCGCGGGCGCCGGGCATTTGCCGTTTGCGCCGCCGTTCCTGAAATCGGGGGAACTGATCCTCGCTCAGACCGCCAACATCTTGCTCTATCTCGGCGCTCATCACGGCCTGGCGCCGGCGGACGAGGCGGGCCGGTTATGGGCCCATCAGCTGCAGCTGACGATCGCCGATTTTGTAGACGAGGCGCACGATACCCATCATCCGATAGCCAGCAGCCTCTATTACGAAGACCAGCGGCGGGAGGCGCGGGCCCGCGCCGCCGATTTTCTGAAATCGCGAGCGCCCAAGTACCTCGGATATTTCGACCGGGTACTGGAGCGCAATCCAGCCGGCCCGGCGCACCTCGTCGGTGCGGAGCTGACTTACCCGGATCTGTCGCTTTTTCAAATAGTGGCGGGTACGCGCTATGCCTTCCCGCGCGCGATGGCGCGGCTCGAGCCGAAATACCCGCGGGTGGTTGCGTTGCACGACCGGGTTGGCGCCGGCGCGCCCTGGCAAAAGCAACCGCCTGCCAGTGCCATCGCATGCTCGTCGAATAACGGAAATTCGCGGCCATCGGTCTCGCTCCTCTGCGCCGCGAGGAAACGGACGAGCCCTTGCCCCACGTGAGCTGTATCACACTCATTCCCCCATGCCTCCCATTCTAGTTTCTGGTGATCGTCGCCGACGCGAGTTTGTTTTCGCTAACCGGATAGGACATCACGAATGATCAATTTCTGCCAGTTCGGCGCGGGCCGCATCGGCGCGATCCATGCACGAAATATCTTCGGCCATCCGGATGCGCGGCTGCAGATCGTCGTTGATCCGGATGGCGCTGCCGCGGAGCGGCTTGCGGCCTGCTATGGCGCCGTGGTCGCCAGCCAGGTCGAGGCGCTCGCGGACCGAACCATCAATGCCGTGGTGATCGCCAGCTCGACTGATACACATGCCGGTCTTGTCGAAGCTGCGGCGCGCGCCGGCCGGGCGGTGTTCTGCGAAAAACCGCTCGACCTCGACCGCCGTCGTGCCGAAGCGTGCGTCGCGGTGGCTCGGGAATGCGGCGTGCCGCTGATGGTCGGCTTCAACCGCCGCTTCGACCCGAATTTCGCGCGGCTCGAACGCGAGATCCGGGCCGGCCGCATCGGCCAGCCCGAGATCTTGCGCATCACGAGCTACGATCCGGCGCCGCCGACGATTGAGTTCGTGCGCCGCTCGGGCGGCATATTCCGCGACATGATGATTCACGATCTCGACATGGCCTGCTGGTTGTCGGGGGAGGAGCCGGTTGAGCTATTCGCAACGGCGAGCGTAATGGTCGATCCGGCGATCGGCGAGGCGGGCGATGTCGATACCGCGGTCGTGACGTTGCGCATGAAATCGGGCGCGCTGTGCCAGATTGCGAACAGTCGGCGCGCTGCTTACGGGTATGACCAGCGCATCGAAGTGCTCGGGTCGAAGGGCGGGATTTCAGCCGAGAATGTTGTCGAGAGCACGGTCGTGTTTTCCGGGTCGGAGGGCGTCGTCAGCGACAAGCCGCTACCTTTTTTCCTGCAGCGCTATGCGGAAGCGTATCGGCGCGAGCTCGATCATTTCATTACCGCCGTTTCAAGCGGCGCCGCGCCGCTGGTCGGCGCCAAGGAGGGAATCCGCGCGCTCGCGCTAGCCGATGCCGCCGTGGAATCGGCGCGCATCGGCCAAGCGGTCAAATTGTGATCAGCCGACTTTGGCGAGCATCTCGGTATTCAGAAAGCGCTCGATCAGCAGCATAAAGGCGATCGAGGGGACCAGCAGGATCAAGGCGGTGACGGCGGCGATCTGATAGTTGCCGGCGAGGCTCGCCGTGAACATGATCAACGGCAAGGTCGTAACATCCGGCACCCCGACGAAATACGTGCCGGTGAACTCATCGAGCGATTCGAGGAAGACAAAGATTGCCGCCGCCATCAGCCCAGGCGCTGCCAACGGCAAGGTGACGGTCAAAGCAGTGCGCAAGGCAGAGGCGCCGAGGTTGCGCGCGGCAAACTCCAACTCCCCATCCACCGCGGCGAACGCCGCCGCCGCGATCCATACCGCGATGACGAGGCCGTGCGCTGCATGTACGAGCACGACACCGACGATCGTGCCGTTGAGCCCGACCTTGTAGAAGAGGCGCGCGATATTGAAGTAGATGGCGACGCTCGGAAACGCCTGTGTAACAGCAGGGTCAGCAGGATAAAGCCACGCCACGGCAGACGACGGCGGCCAAGCGCATAGCCGGCCGGGATCGCGAGGAGGAGGCAGACGGCAACCGTGATCGTCGCGATCAGAACGCTGGTGCTGAGCGAGGCGAAAGCATCGCTGGTCGGCTTAAATACCTCACCCCAGTAGCGGAAGCCGTAGGCAAGTGGCAATCGGTGGGGGTAGTACCATTGGATGGCAAACGCCCACAGCAGAAGATTGGCGAGCGGCCCGAAAACCGCGAAGGCCAAAAGGCCGAGCACGCTGGCGCGTCACAGCCATCCGAGTGCCAGC
>VAZT01000550.1 GCA_005884825.1 Alphaproteobacteria bacterium | reverse complement strand
GTAGGATGCGAGGGGGCTCGTCGCGAACCGCGCCGCGCTTACTGGGAGATTTGCGCTTCGCGGAGCAATTCGAGGTCGGATTGGAGGCGCGACGCGTCGGCGAAGCGGATCTTGCGCAGCGATGCCAGGCGAAAGCGCGGCGCGACGCGGACGAGCTGACGCACCGCCGCCGTCGCGTCGTCGGCACGGCCAAGCCTGGCGGAGGCCAATGCGAGGATACAATAGGGAAAGACGAAGTTGCGGTTGCCCTCGATCGCCTTACGGGCGTGCGAGACGGCTTCTTCGGTGCGGCCTGAGAGGAGATGAGCCAGCGCAAGCGCTACCGCAGCGTGGTAGACGAGCGGCTCCAACGGGCTCAGCTGCAGCGCTTTCTCGGCATGCTCGATGGCGGCGTCATAGGACCCGCAAACAGATCTCGTCAGGGCATCGAAGGCAAGAACCGCGGCGGCGTTGGTATTGATCATCATGGCGCGGTCAACGGCGGCGAGCGCAAAATCGTGGTCGCGCGTCAGGCTGGCGTGCACCGCGCCGCCCAGCGCGAGCGGGAGCGGGGCGTCGGCCCCTTCGTCGATCGCAACCCGCGCCATCCGTCTTGCAATCTCCCGGTCATCGGGCTGCGCGCCCGGCCAATCCATCAGATGACGCTGCTGGTAGCACCACGCGCCCAGTGCATTGGCCATCGCGAAGGCAGGATCCGCCTCCAGCGCCTCGCTCAGCAGCCGCAGCGCCTCCGCGTTGTCTTCCGAAGTTTCGGCGAAGGCCGGAGGGAAGGCCCGCAAGGTGAGGTCGTAGGCGTCCTGGTTGGCCTCGGGCTTGCGCCGCGCGCGCTCGATTTCGGCCTCGCGCAGCACCGGCCCGACCGAGCCGATCACACTCTCGGTGATCCTGTCTTGCAGGTCGAACGTGTCTTCGAGGGTGCCGTCGAAGCGGTCGGCCCACAGATGCTGGCCGCTAGCCGCCTCGACGAGCTGGCAGGAGATGCGCACCCGGTTGCCCGCCTTGCGGAGGCTGCCCTCGACCACATACCGCACGCCGAGCTCACGTGCGACCTGCTTCGAATCCGCACCCTTTCCCTTGTAGCTGAAGCTGGTGTTGCGGGCGACGATCGAGAACCACCGCGCACGCGCCAGTTCGACGATCTATCGGCGCGGCGGCTCTGCGGCGGCCGGTGCTCGCCGCGCCGGCGGGTCTTTCTTCCAGCACGACGCGGAAGACGCGCACCGGGCGGCTGATGTTCTTGACCTCGTGCTGGCCACAATCCTCGAACATGATCGGCAGGCGGTCGCGAACCTGGTCGCGCACCGCGCGGCTCACGTTGATCCCGCCCGGTTCGGCCAACGCCTCCATCCGCGACGCAATCGCGACACCGTCGCCGTAGATCAGATCGCCGTCGGACACCACATCGCCCATGTTGATCGCGAAGCGAAACTGGAGGCGCCGGTCGGCCGGATTATCGGCAGTCCGTCCCGGCATTTCCCGCTGGATCGCGATCGCGCAGCGCACGGCATCGACAACGCTGTTGAACTCGACCAGCAAGCCGTCACCCATCGTGCGCACGATGCGGCCCCGGTGCTCGGCGATCTGTGGATCGACGAGATCCTGGCGCACCGCTCTGAGCGCCGCCAGAGTGCCCTCCTCGTCGATGCCCATCAGCCGGGAATAACCGACGACATCGGCGCACAAAATGACGGCAAACCTATGTTCTACCCTGGAATCTGCCACAGCCTCCCGGCGTCCCCTCGGATCTCAGCGTATTTGAGCAGCGTAGTCCTGAGGACACCCGCGTCAAGCCGCTTCGCGCGGAGTTTTCATATTTGACGAGACCGGCCCTGCTGCCGCCGCTCGGCGGCGGAAGCGTACCTGATCGCGGATGCGCCGGGATACCCGAGCCAGTGGGAATATTGCGCCCCGCTACGGTCGCTAAAGGCTATTGGTTGGAGATGGTCGCGATCGTCCCGTCGAATTTGGTTAATTTGACAGTGAACGGCTCGTTGTACGTCTTTGCCCGATCCTTGAGATAGCTAAGCGCCACTGCCTCGCCCAGCAGCAAGGAGGTGTCGGTGTCGCTGCGCCAGTGGATGCCGGCGTGAATTCCATGACCGAAACTGACGTTGTGGCCGAGCTTATTTAGCTCGCCATTGACCGTGAGCCGAGCCGCATCCGAACCGGTATAGGGAACGAGCGACAGGCCATCGCTCGTGGGTACCACCGGGTTCGGGATCACAAAATTGCCGTCGAAGAAGAACTTCAGCACCGTGATGCAAGCGCCGCCAACCGTTCCGTGCCCGGTCGGGTAGGCCGGGTGCGTCGGCGAACCTTCGGGAAAAGCCTGTGAGAGCAGCCAAGTCCCATACTTGTTGAAGCTCTGTTGGAGTCCGCGCGAGTTCAGGATGACGTCGCTCAGCCTGACGTCGGTTTTGTTCCCCTGCCCGGTCTTGATCAAATGGACGAGTCCGCCTATGGCCTCCGGCCGAGGACGCAGGTGCACAAACCATTTTTGATACCACACTGCGTTCAGGGCCACGCCAGACACTGCCGCGAGCGTCCCCGCCATATCCGGCCCACCGAACGAGCCGAAGCCGTTCTCCGTCCTCGAGTCGTTATAGGGATTGCCGGGATTCAATGGCGCGTCAATGCCCGCGAGCATTAGGAAAGCGGTGAAGTACGCCTGATAGAGCACGTCCACGTGGGTAAAGGCCGCAAGATCTCGGCCATTACGCCGGTAGCGGAGCTGTCGATCAACCTGGTTTTGCAGACCGGTGTCAATGCCGTTCTGGACATCCAGCCACTCGGCGAAGTTGGTCCCATAGTCGATGTTCGGCAGATAAGTGACTTGCTGCTGGCCGATGGGTTGCGAGCCGAAAAAGGTCGGCTGAAGGAAGAATTGTGAGAGGTACGGCCCCAGCGTTTCGCCTGGGAAGGCGCCCCGGAAGAGCAGATCGGGCGTGACTTGGCCGCTACGGTTGCGCGGACCCAGGTAGGTAGGCTGAGACCCGAGTTCCGCCGCTGCCAAAGCGGCTAAGTAGTTCGAAGGATAATCCGTGAACGCAACATCGCGCAGCAAGGATGCCCAGTAGTGTTCGAGGAGTTCGGTGGCATTCTGATGGCTGGCGGCGGCAGGCGCCGGCGGCACCTGCGGCTGGCCGAACTGCGCGTTGTCGAGGGCTACCAAGCAGAACGCTAATCCTGCTTGCGGGCCGTTGAGTGTCCGCGTGCCACCCATGATGATCTTCTGAAAATCTGAGAACTCGCCGCTGTTCAATGCCGTCTTGAAGGTTTGGTACGCCTTCGGGTCCACCCGCCCGAAGCTGTCGTGCAGAAGACCCTTGGTATACGTGCCACCTTTGTCGGCATACCGCGCCTCATCGCCGTTGGTGAGGTTCGTTGCTGCTGGAAGGCTGGCGTCCTTAACGGCCTCCGCCATTCGGATTTCGAATGCTTGACGCACGCGGTGGTTGTTTACATCGGCAAGAGGTCCCAGGGCACCCGGGCTGTTTGAGCTATCGCCAATAGCCTCGGCGCGGGACACGGACGGGCTCGCGAGCGCTCCTGCCGCAAAGGTCGCCGCCGCACCTACTTGACCCAGAAACTTCCGTCGGTTCGCGCCTTTTGGCCTCTCGCCGACAGAGAGGCCGTCCGCTGCAAGGACCCCACTGTGATCTCCATTCTGGTCATCTGACTTGATCGCCGCTTCCTGGCTCATCATCATCGCTCTGCCGTTTCTTCTTGATTCAATTCAATGTGGCCTGGCGCACCGCATCGGGGCGGATTGCGGCTCGTTTATTCGCGGCACCGGGCAAGCGCTTGGGCTCCACCGCAGGTGAAATCACAGGAACGGGCGCTGATGCTAATGTTACGGCGGCGCCGGGTACTCGGGTAAAGCACTCCCGCCGGCTCGTCGAATACTTTTGCTCCGGGACGCGGCGGATTGCAATGTCGGCCTCTGGTTTTTCTATATTTCCTCTGCTCTCCATTGTCTGACCTCCCCGCCAGGTTAAATGGCCCCGGAAATTTCTACCTT
>VAZT01000534.1 GCA_005884825.1 Alphaproteobacteria bacterium | reverse complement strand
CGTCACAACCATGGCGGCAGCTGTGCTGTTTCAACCGGTGCTGATGGGACCACCGCGCGAGGCCGCGAAGACCTGACCGGATGCGCTCCTTGCGCGCTCCTTCCCGCAAGGCTGTAGCGGGTAGCGGGGTGGGACGGAGCGAAACCCGGTAACAAAAGAATAAAGACACTCGACTGACAGGACCCGAATTTCGCTGCGTCCAATCCAGGCTATCGAGCTGTTCGCGCTTTCACCGCAGGGAGACCGGACATTTACGTTGCGCCCGCGCCAGTCGAGGACAGATCGACGAACACTCGGCCATCCCTGACCTCGGTTCGAAAGATCTTGAGGTCAGTGAAACAGGGGGCTTGCACCGCCTTGCCGCTCGGCACATGGAATGCGCCGAAGTGCAGACTGCACTCGACCACGTCGCCTTCCAGCATGCCGTCGCCGAGATCGGCCGCCGCATGCGTGCAGTATGCCTCGGTGGCGTAGAATGTGCCCTCGATGTTGTAGATGGCGATGCGCTCGCCCTCGATGTCGAAACTCTTGACGCCGCCGGGCGGCAAATCGGCGACTGCGCAGACGGGGACAGCAGTTTCTGCCACGGCTTTGACCAGTTGCGGAGGAACGGGCCATCTTAGTACCCGTGTCCGGGAAAACTGCAATAGCGAGGAGCCGAACCGCTCGCTGGCCGAATTCGCCGATCCGGCACCGCTCCAGCCGGACTATTTTGGCGCCCTCCAGGGATTGGCCGACTGCACGCCGACAGCCGAACAACGTAAGGGGATGCTCATGACCAAACTGGATCACGTCATCGAAGAACTCGTTACAGGAAATCGCATCCTGGCGCGCGAGGGTGTAGTCGATTCATTCGGCCACATCAGCGTGCGCCATCCCGATAATCCGCAGCGCTATCTCTTGTCGCGCTCACGCGCTCCCGACTGCATCGAGGCCTCCGACATCATGGAATTTACGCTTGACGGCATGCCGGTCGACGGTGGCGGCCGCCCGCCCTACCTGGAGCGTTTCATCCACGGTGCCCTCTACGAGGCGCGGCCGGATGTCATGTCGGTCGTCCACAACCACAGCGAAAGCGTCATCCCGTTCGGCGTGACGGACAGAGCAATAAAGCCGATCTTCCATATGGGCGCATCGATCGGCCATGAAGTGCCGGTGTGGGACTCGCATGACCATTTCGGCGATACCGCTTTGCTGGTCGAGAACATGGAGATGGGCCGCGATTTGGCGAAACTGATCGGCGCGGGCGCGACCGCTTTGATGCGCGGTCACGGGGCCACGGTCGCGGCCAAGAGCATCCGCCAAGCGGTTTACGTATCCATCTATCTCGAGGTCAACGCGCGCCTGCAAAAACAGGCGATGGACATGGGCGAGGTCAAATTCCTCACCAGGGGCGAGATCGATAAGGTCGCGGAGCGCACGGGGCCATACGGCATCAATAGGGCCTGGGAGAACTGGTGCCGGCGGGCGGGCCGTCCGTTCCAGGCCGAGCTGTAGCGCTCCGGGTGTGTGTGAGGATTAGCCCGTCTGGGTAAAATCAACTGCGCATGTATTCGTTATCTGGCGTCCCCGCGAAAATGCACGAAAGTGGGGGCCCAGGCCCCGTGTGCTGTCGATAGGGCACAACGCATGCCCTTCGGCTGTCGCGCTTCGCGCTCGATCGGACGACGCGCAATGTTTGAATTTGGCCATATCAGCGGATACGAGCCGCAGCAGCGACACTATTTCGCCTACGGGCGTCGTGCTCCGGCTTGTGCAGATGTGCTATACGCGGATGGCCAAACAAGCGAATGACCGTGCCGCGCAAGTCAGATGGTCGCAGAGGAAGCATCAGTCGCAATGGCTCTGGCAGCCGCACCGTCGGAACGCGTCGATGGGGGCAGGCCGAACGCCCAATCCAGCGGTCCAATCCTGGTCGTTGATGATCTAATCAAGCGGTTCGACACGCGGGAAGGCGTGCTCACCGCAATCGATCACGTCTCGCTGAGCGTGGCGCCGGGCGAATTCGTCGGCGTGATCGGCCCCTCCGGCTGCGGCAAGTCTACCCTGTTCAACATCATCGGCGGGCTGCTCGACGGCTACGAGGGTACGGTGCGGGTCGCGGGCGAGCGCGTGCGCGGACCGCATGCGGCGATCGGCATGATTTTCCAGGAGGAGTCCACGTTTCCGTGGCGCAATGTGATCGACAACGTCGCCTTTCCCCTGGAAATTGCCGGTCGCCCGAAGCGCGAGCGCTACGAGCGCGCGCGGCATTTCGTGCGACTCGTCGGGCTCGACGGCTTCGAGCGGCGCTATCCGGCGGAGCTGTCGGGCGGCATGCGCCAGCGCGTGTCGATGGCGCGGACCTTGGCGGCGCAACCGAAAATTCTGCTGATGGACGAGCCTTTCGCCGCGCTCGACGAGCAGACGCGGCTTCTTCTCGGCGACAAGGTTCTGCAGATCCAGCAGCAGCTCAAGCAAACCAGCCTGCTCATCACCCACAATATCACCGAGGCGGTGCAACTTTCCGACCGCGTCCTGGTGATGACCTATCGTCCGGGCCGTGTGAAGCGGATCGTAGACATCAAGCTGCCGCGGCCGCGCAGCTCGGAAATCGTATCGAGCGAGGCATTCGGCCGCTATGTGGCGCAAATCTGGAATGATCTGCGCGAGGAAGCCAGCCGCGGCTTGAGCGACGAAGAAGCCCGCACGCTGCGGGAGGGCGAGGACCGATGACCGTCGCGCTCGCAAGGAACAGATTTATTCCGGCTGCCGTCGGGTTGGGCTCGTTGTTCGTGTTCGTCGTGCTGATCGAGGTACTGATACGGGCGGGTCTCATCAATCGCTTCATCGTGCCGATGCCATCGGAGATCATTGCTGCATTTCCGCGCGTGATCACGGAGGAGAACGTGCTGCAGCGATTTCTGCTCACCGCGGGGGAGGCCTTCTCCGCGAGTATCCTGGTGACGCTCTTCGGCGTCGCAGGCGGTGTGTTGCTCTATCGCTATTATCTGCTCCGCCTCGCGACCGAGACATGGGTCGCGGCGGTCGCGGCCGCCCCATTGGTGCTGATGTACCCGCTCTATCTCGTG
>VAZT01000533.1 GCA_005884825.1 Alphaproteobacteria bacterium | reverse complement strand
AGGCTCCCGCTCAGTCGAGCGCCGGGCCCGTTGCTCCGGCGCGCCAAACTACCCCATCCCGCTTCGTTGGCCTGATCGGCACCAGGGCGCAGCACGCCCCGCCGTTTCTCGGCGTGCCCGAGACGAATTTTTATTGTCTGCGCAGCTTTCTCGACCGGCAGACCGGCGAAACTCGCCACCAGCTATACGTGTCGGACAGTTATTCGGGCCCGGAGCGGCGTTGGGACGCTGCGCGCGACGGCGGGGGACGCGCCCTGCGCTTCCTCGAGATCACGCGGCACCAGATCACCTGCGATGGCGGCTGCTCCTATACGGAGGAATTCGCCGCCGACATCCCGGAGAGTGAACTGCGCGCGAATCCGCCGCGCCGCCCTCTCGCCCTCACCAGTAAGTGCCGGCGCTGGTCCAGTTTTGGCCGAGCGGGATGGTCTTGCACCCGTCGACGCCCTGCGCGGACGGAACGCCGGGTCCGACGCATGGATGGTGCTGCGGAATAACGGCCGAGGCGAGATGCTGCTGCAGATGCGAGTCGGCGCGTGTGCACGCCACGGCGCTGACACCGGCGAGCAGCAGCAGTAAGAGCAGAAGCAGCCCCCAGGCCGCGGCAACGACCCGCCAACCAGCGATTTGGCGGTCGTCGGCCGGCTGCACACGCTCACGTTCAATGGCATCGATCATGATCTGCCTCACGATGTTGCACCGCACCCAATTAGGTAGGCGGCTTCTCCTGTGCAGACCCCCGCGACCATATCGGCCATGCCATCACATTGTGGTGATTGACCTTGCTGCCCGCGCCGTCATCGACCCGGCTCGGATCGCGCCATATATTCGGGCTGCGACACCAAAGGAGGCCGAGCATGAGATTCGGGCTTTTCGGCGGGGCGCGCGCCCGCGGCGGCCCCGCCGGCGACAGTTCCGCGTACCACGATTTCATCAACTACGTCGTCGAGGCCGAGAAGCTCGGTTTTTCGAGCGTCTTTCTGGTCGAGCACCATTTTACCGGCTTTGGCCAGGTCTCGGCGTCGATGAGCCTGCTCGCCTATCTGGCCGCCCGCACCGAGCGCATTCGTCTCGGGACCGCGGTCGTCGTGCTGCCCTGGCATAATCCGATCCTGGTCGCCGAGCAGGCTGCGACCCTCGACCTGCTGTCGAACGGCCGCCTCGATTTCGGGGTCGGAAAGGGCTATCGCACCTACGAATTCTCCGGCTTTTGCATCCCGCCCGAGGAGGCAACCGAGCGATTCGACGAGGCGATGGAGGTGATCCGCAAGGCGTGGACGAGCCAGGGCCGGTTCTCGCACCACGGCAAGCGCTGGCATTTCGACAACGTCGTCGTCGAGCCATACCCGATCCAGCAGCCCCACCCACCCTTCTGGCTCGGCGCCGGCAGCGCCGAATCGATCCGCCGCGCGGCCCGTGAAGGGTACAATCTGCTGCTCGACCAGATCGCGCCGACCGATCTGATCATCGAACGCGTCGCCACTTTCCGCCACGAATGCGAGCGGGTCGGGCGGCGTTACGACCCGATGATGGTCGGCGTCACCCGCGGGCTGCAGATCGTCCACAACGAGGAGGAACGCAAACGGGCGATCATCACGCGCCGTCAGGTGCTGAAGAATATCGGTGATCTCGCCCGCGGCCCCGGCGCAGAGCGTTACGCGCATATCAAGGAGGACGAGGATTCGTTCGTGCTCGACGACGCGCCGCTGCTCGGCACGCCGGAGGAGATCATCATTCAGCTGAAGCGGCTCGAGGCCGGCGGCGTCGAGAATGTGCTGTTCGCCGCCCCCGGCGCCTCGGTCGCGGGCCTGCGCACCTTTGCCGAGGAAATCATGCCCGCCTTCGACCAGGAGCCGATGGCCCTCGCGCAGGTCTAGCCTCACTCGAAACCCGTGGTGACGCCGCTGATCAAGTTCTCGCCGTAGAGCGACCCGATATCGAGCTCCATTTCACTGAGCACCGGCTCGAGAGCCGCGACTAGCTTCGCGAACTCGCGTTCCGCTTCCCGGCACATTTCTTCAGCGGCTTCGAGCTCGACCGAAGCGAAGCGCAACGGATCGCCCGGCCGGCACCTGCCTAGCCTCGGCAAATCGGCGGAGATCACGGTGGCAATCTTTGGGTAGCCGCCGGTCGTCTGGTGATCGGCGAGAAGCACGATCGGCTGCCCTGAGCCTGGAACCTGGATCGAGCCTGTGGCGATCGCGTCGGAGACGATGTCCCAACCGCGCCGATGCAGCAGTAACGGGCCATCCAGGCGCATACCCATGCGGTCGGCGTCTTTGGACACGCGGAACTCGGCGTCGAGCAAGGCGGCCAGCGACTCCTTTCTGAAGTAGTTGTGCTGTGGCCCGAAGACCACGCGGATCGGTTGGTCCGGCGACCCCGAAGGCGCGGCGGGCGCCCGCAGCTCGTTCCGCTCGGAGGCGCACCCAACCGCCAACGGTATGACATCGTCCTGTCGTAGGGCGCGCCCGTTCAGCCCGCCAAGGGCAGCGCGGACATAGGTCGAGGCGCTGCCGAGGACTTTCGGCACGGCAATCCCGCCTTCGAGAGCGAGATAGCAGCATGCGGATTGCCGGCCGAGCGTGATTTCCACGATGTCGCCCCGCTGCACTGTCGCGCTCTGCCCCGCGGTCATGACCCTTGCATTCTCACCGCGGATGCCGAGGGTGGCTCCGGCCCCGACGAGCGCGAGCCGTGCGGTGTCGGCGGCGGTTTCGATGGTCGGCCCGCTGACCAGGATTTCGAGTGCCTCCATCCCTGGAGGGTTGCCGACCAGCGCATTGGCGAGGCGCAGACCGAAGCCGTCGAGCGCGCCGGACACGGGCACCCCGATATCCTGATAGCCGATCCTCCCGAGGTCCTGCACAGTCGTGTGAAGACCGGGAGACAGTACCTTGAAACCGGGCGTCATAGGGCGAGCGGCGCGCTTTCGACCTCGTAGCTGCGGGTCTCGACCGCCCGGCGGATCGAAGCGAATGCGGTGGGATCGATCGGCTGAAAGCTGACGGCGTCGCCGGGTGCGAAAAGCGCAGGTTTGGGGCGCTCGGGGTCGAACATCCGGATCGGGGTCGCGCCGATCAAATGCCACCCGCCGGGGCTCTCGTAGGGGTAGATCGCGGTCAGCGAGGTGGCGATCGAGATCGATCCGGCCGGCACGCGCAACCGCGGGTCGGCGCGCCGCGGCAATGCCAGCTGCGGCGGCAGATCGCCCATATAGGGGAACCCCGGCAGGAAGCCGAGCATGTAGACATGGAACCGCGTGCCGCTGTGCAACGCGACGACGTCGTTCGGCATCAGCCCTGTGAGCCGCGCCACCTGCGCCAGATCGGGGGCGAATTCGCCTTCATAGCAGACCGGCACATGCCA
>VAZT01000532.1 GCA_005884825.1 Alphaproteobacteria bacterium | reverse complement strand
CACGATGAGACGGGCGCGGGCGGCGGGGTCGCGCACGCTCATTAGCACACCATCGCGCTCGTTGAGAGGCTCGCCGGCGATGTACATCTGGGTCGTGAAGCGCGGCAGGCCCGGGCCCGAAACCGCGAAATGGATGTGCGGGGTGCGGCCGGGATAAGGCACGGGCCGGATCGTGCGGAACCGGTAGCCGCCGGTTTCATCGGTGACGGCTTGGCCGTAGCCCTGGAAATTATCGTCTAGCGGCGTGTCGGCGCGGTCGTCCCGGACGTAATGGTAGTGGCCGGTCGTGTCGCATTGCCAGATCTCGACCCGCACGCCGGATAGCGGCCGACCGTCCGGATCGAGGATGCGCCCGCTCACATAGCTGACGGTGCCCTTCGCGATGCCATTGTGTCCGGTGACTTGCACCAAATCGTTGTCCGAATCGACGGGGATGGACAACGGATAAAACGGTCCCGCGGTTTGCCGCGGCGTGGGCGGCAGTGTTGCTGCGCGCCCAACGCCTCCCAGCGAAAACACGGCGGAATAGCCGGCGGCGATCTCGAGCATCCGGCGTCTTGCAATCATGGGCAAACCTCCTGACGCGGAACACGGGTAAAATGTGGTAGGCTGCGACCGCGAACCGCATCCCGGCAGCGGACTGTCATTTTGCTCCAGGGGAGGAACAGCATGCGTCCGATATCCAGTTGCCTCGCCGTGATCGGCCTCATCGGCGCGTTAACCGCGCCCGCCGGTGCTCAATTGCTCACCGAGAAGAGCCTGTCCGCAGGAATGGCGATGACGATCGCACAGACGGCTCTCGAGACCTGCACCAAGCAAGGCCACCACGTCTCGGTGCATGTGGTCGGCCGCAACGGCGAGGTGATCATCGCGGTGCGCGGCGACGGCGCCCCGCCGCACACGATGGAGAACAGCCAGCGCAAAGCCTATACTGCGCGCACCTTCCGCATCCCTTCGGGCGAATTCGCGCAGCGGGTCAAGGACAACCCGACCCTCGGGGCCGTTCATCTTACGGGGATCATCGCGGCGCAAGGTGCGCTGCCGATCAAGACCGGCGACGAGGTCATCGGCGCGGTCGGGGTCTCGGGTGCGCCGGGCGGCGAAAAGGACGAGGCGTGCGCCAAAGCCGGCATCGACAAGGTCGCCGACCAGCTCAAATGATGTTTCCCGCCGACCGGGCGCGAATCCCCGAAAGGGTGTAGTTCTGTGGACCATACGCCCGATCGGCCCCACCTTACCGATCCCCACCTTATTGATATTGTCGAGGCCGAGCGCCTGGCTCTCTCGCGGCGTATCGCGCGGATCCTGCTGGCGATCGCCTTGGTCGGACTCGGCGCGTGGATCGTGCATCGTTTCCTCGCCGCGCTCGCCTGGGCGGGCGTTTCACCGTCCCCTTCATCTATGTCGCTATCGAGGGCGCGCGCGAGGTTCGCGTCGTCGTCCATTTCCTCGGTGAGGCGGAGCACAACGGCATTCCGGTCCCGGAATGGGTGCCGCAACTCCCGCTTGCCGGTCGGTACGCCGAGGAGTGGTGGCGCACTAATCTGAGCGACCCCAATGCAGCTCAGGAGCTGCTGGGGAGGATCCACCCGCGATCGCTCGCTGCCTCGGCCCGGCTCTACGGCGCAGAGATTATTCACCGATTGATCATCTTCGGCTTCACTCTCCTGACGTTGTTTTTTCTGTTCCGCGACGGAACGCTGTTCAGCCGGCAGCTGCTGCGCGCCAGCGACCGCCTCCTCGGCCCGGATGGGGAGCGGGTGGGGCGCCACATGATGCAGGCGGTGCTCGCGACGGTAAACGGCTTGGTCCTGGTCGGGCTGGGAGAAGGCGCCCTGATGGGTATCGCCTATATCATCGCCGGCCTTCCGCATCCGGTCTCGGTAGCGGCGCTGACCGGCGTTCTGGCTGTCATCCCGTTCGGTGCGCCCGTGGCATTCGGGGCTGCGGCTCTGTACCTGGCGGCGAGCGGCAGCGCCATCGCCGGCGTGGCGGTTCTCTGTTTTGGTCTCGTCGTCGTCTTCGTCGCGGATCATGCGATCCGACCGGTCATTATCGGCGGCGCGGCACGTCTACCGTTCTTATGGGTGCTGCTGGGGATTCTCGGCGGGCTGGAGACGTTTGGCATTATCGGGCTGTTTCTCGGCCCGGCCATCATGGCCGCGTTGATCTCGCTGTGGCGGGATTGGACGGAAATGCCCAATGCCGGCGGCGGCCCGCTGGGCGGAACGTAGCAGATCGGCAACGCGACAGAAAATGCTGCTATAATAGTCAGTGAGGGTTGCGGACCCAGACTTGTCGGCGTGTCGTCCTCCGCCGATAATGCTGCACCTGCCCGATGGTTCGCGATCCTAGCTCGTGTGGGAAATTGGGAGGATGCATGAAATACGTTTGCGATGCTCCAGGCGGGAAGACCTGGTTTCGGATCGAGACCGAAGCCGAGGCCGCGGTGGAATCCGAAGGCATGCGTCACGCCGTCGAGAAGTTTTTTCGCAAGGAGGAAGAAAAGGCGATACAGAGCTTCCAGCCTGCCTCGAAGGTTTACTTCGAACAGGAGATCGGCCTCAAAGCGCATGTACAGCGCGAAATGCCGCTATTCCTGACGTTGCGCGACGACGAGGGTAATCCGCTGGTCACAGCCATGCTCGCGCCGGGCGGCCGCGACGACCGCAGTTTCCGGCCGATCATCGTCGGAATAGCGAATGCGGACCCCTATGTCGAGCATGCCGACGCCATCCGCGCTCTCAGCCAGCATTACGGCCTCTCGCTCGAGAGAAGCCGCTGTTATCCTTACCGCCGCGACTGAGCCGCCGGAGAAATTTGGAAGGCAAGACCCTCACCCAGCGAGCTGGGTGAGGGTCTTGCCTCCTTTGCCCCCTCCCGCTTCAGCGTACGGCGACCTTGACCGGCGCCGGCGGGACCACTGAGCACTCGACCTTCTTTTTGTGGAGCGCGGCGCACGCGCCCTGTGCTTCCTGAGGTGAAAAGTTTAGCAGGCGTGCGCGGTAGACGCGCTCCTTGCCGCCCTTGGAGGGCTGCACGATCTGTACCGGCTTTCCTCTGGCTGCGGGGACCACGGCGGCGGAACGCGCCGCCTGCTCGGCCGCGCTCTCCACTTGGAACGCACCGAGCCGGATGCTCCAGCGATCGGTTTGATGCGCGATCGGCGCCGCCTCCGCCTTGGCGACCGGCGAGAGGTGGGCGGCGATCTTGCGGGCGGCCTTAGCCAGCTGGCCAATTTTCTCGCGCGGGCGGACCGGTTCGGGCTCGTCCGTCTCGGCCACCACCGGCGCCGCGGACGGCGGCGGCACTTCGCGCCCCGCTACCAGGGCGGCGCCGGCTCCGACCTCGGAGAAGCCTTGATCGAGGAGGGCAGCCATTTCCCGGTCGCGCGAGCCGGCCGACGCTCCGCCCATGACGACGCCGATCAACCGATGCCCATTACGCACTGCCGAAGCTGCGAGATTGAATCCCGAGGCGCCAATGTATCCGGTCTTGATCCCGTCGGCACCTTCATACCAATCGAGCAGGTGATTGTGCGTGAGGATCACCCGGCCGCGGAAGAAAAACTGACGTGTCGCGAAATAGCGGTATTCACGCGGAAAATCGTGATAGAGAGCAAGTGCGAGCTGCGCCACGTCGCGCGCTGTCGTCCGCTGCTCGGGGTCCGGCAAACCGGAGGCGTTGCGGTAGACCGTGCTGGTCATCCCGAGCTGACGTGCCCTCGCGCTCATACGATCGGCAAACGCCGGTTCACTGCCGGCCAGCCCCTCCGCGAGGACCGCAGCGGCATCATTGGCCGATTTTGTGACGATGCCGAGAATGAGATCGTGAACCTGGACCGAATCACCCGGGACGAGGTGAAGCTTTGTCGGGCTCTTGCTCGCCGCTTCGCTCGAGACAGGCAGATATTGGTCGAGCCGAAGCCGGCCCGAGTTGAGCGCCTCGAACGTCAAGTACAACGTCATCATTTTGGTCAGCGAGGCCGGATAGGTGATCGCGTCGGCGTTCATCTCGCTGAGAACTCGGCCGGTTTCGGCATCGATGACGATCGATTCGTTTTCCCGCGACGGATCGACGCCGTAGAACCCGTGCCGCGCGTGGCCATGATATCCGGGATGGTGCCGCGCCGCGGCCGGACTTGCAACGAGCGTCAAGCCACCCGCGATCACGCCGAGGCCTGCGCCGGCGAGAAGGCACCGCAGTAGCGGTGCAACGCGCGACGTCCACCGCGCGGTATTCCGGAATATTTGCACTTTAACCCCCCATTCCCCCGACAGACTGTGCGCGATCAGCGATAGCGCCCAGTCATCGTTA
>VAZT01000531.1 GCA_005884825.1 Alphaproteobacteria bacterium | reverse complement strand
AGCGGAGAGTCCTCTGCGAACTCGATTAACCAGCCGACCCGAACGGATCCCAAAAGTGGACGAGATGAAGCGCCAACGCGGTGGTGCCGGTTTCGTAGCAGCCTATCGCGCGCTCTTCTGCATCTGAGCCGCAAGCATCGCCTGCCGAGGGCGCCGGCGATCGCGCTCCTGCAGGATGCGATGCCCCGGCCCGGCCTTCCGCTCGTGCACTTCAACTACACATGTTGCGGCAGCGTCGCCGAGCTGCGCTCCATCATTCTCAAGGCCCGCCGTCTCGCCGATAATCTTGCGGAGCAAGCGCGGGCGGCCGCCGCGGTCAAGATCTGGCTGCTCGCCCAGATCGCGAAAAAACACTCCGCCCAACCGGATATCGCGAAACCGGCGGCGGACAAGCCGTTCGCTCCCGAGCGCCCGGCCGCAACAGCCCGCGACCGGGGTAAGTTCAAACGCAACCTGCCCCCCGCCATGTTTCTAACCCGGAGCCCCGGCTGCGGCCGGGCATCCGGCTGCGTCCGATAAGTGGTGGATATCCAACGCCGGAGGTGGACGGCCGGGCCCCGGCGGTGTTCCTGAAGGCGATCGCAGTTCCCCCTTGCTCGATCGACGACGCCCAGAACCCCAGCTCCCCAATCGAGGTTTTCTCGTTGGAACCATGACGCGGTCTCAATCTGCCACGGCTGCCCTTCTGACCGATGTTCGCATGCGGTTCCGCAGCCGCAGAGTTCACGCCGCCGATCGCCGGCCCGCGAAGTGCGCGCGGCGAGGATCCCGAGCGCGGCGAGCAGCACGCCGGTCCCGGTGCTCTTGTGGATGCCGGCGTGCTCGACGGCCCATCTTGAAATCGGGGTTTCGAGGCCGACAACCGCCGAATGCACGACGCCGCGATGCTGCCTTGGCCGCGAGCCGCTCCATCGCGCTGGGTACGGCTCGCAGGCCCACGCTGGCGGTTTGACCGGCTTGGGCATAGGCCCGAGCGACTCGGAACGCCTCGCGGAACTTGTCGGCAGCCGCGACCATCTCTCGGGTGAATGGTGGCTCGGCGCAGGAGCGTTTCGATTGTGTCAACGGCGCGATAAGGTTGCGCCGGAGCACCGCGGGTGTATTTGACGGTCTCTGGGACCAGCTCAACCGGGCCATGCCGAAGGCGTTCCGGCAACGGCCCAAGCTTTTCGGAATTCCCCATTTGGGGGTTGTAAATCGCGATGCCCTTTTCCGCAAGGGTCCTCCCGGCCCCCTACAGCGGGGCGTCCGCCGCGGTATTCTTCCGGCGCACGACGCCCCAGATCACCAATCCCGGAGCGTTATGGGATGAGAGCCTAAACTTTTATCCGCGGCTCGGCGGGGCCCCACACCTTGGAGCGCGCGAGTGGCGCTGGTCACGCGGTGGCAAGATCAAGTTCTCGCACCTGCAGTTTATGAGAAACCTGTTGCTCATCACCGGTTCGGTGATCGCCCTCGGGATAAGCGGCGCTGGTATAGCCCCGGCCGCTGATATGAACAATACATCCGGGTCGAACCCGCCGGCTGTCGCTGGAATGCCCCGGTCTTCACAAACCTCGGCGGACCTCGCAAAGGACGATATTCGACGAGCTCAGCAAGAACTTCGAGCCGAGGGTTTCTACAGCGGGCCGATCGACGGGGCTCTCAATGAGAAAACTCAGGCGGCACTCTATAAATACCAAGGGCAGAATGGCCTGAGCGTAACTGGGAGCCTCGATCAGGCAACGATGCGCAGTTTACGGGAGGACGCGGGAATTGCCGGTTCGAGTGCTCCACCGATCGGCACTGATCGAGCGACCGGGTTGATGACCAATCCCCACCCGGAATTGCTCGGTGGGAGCAGACCTGGTGGCGCTACGGCGCCGTACTAATCCAGGGTGTCGCGACGAATTGACACCACATCAATAGGTGCTCGCGCGTCGGATCTGTAGCGGCAGGCGGGCTCAACCTGCCGAATGCCGGGCGTGGGGCTCAGGTCCCGGCGACCTGCGCCCTCAGCCCAGGCATGGCCGTGCCGACTTGCCCCCGAAAATTAACCCTACTACGATCGCTTCGCTGGCGACTAGAGGCGCGACCAAATCTTGACCACCGGGATGG
The DNA here is from genome assembly GCA_005884825.1 of Alphaproteobacteria bacterium. Taxonomy (GTDB): domain Bacteria; phylum Pseudomonadota; class Alphaproteobacteria; order ATCC43930; family CGMCC-115725; genus AP-15. The sequence goes on along the minus strand of VAZT01000531.1, from coordinate 1,034 downwards.
GAGGAGAAGACGTGAGCTGACCCCGCGCTGCTGACGATTTCGCGACCATACGCGCCCGCATAGAGGAATAGCGCCGCGAGCGCGAGGGAGAGCAGGCAACGCGTTCAGCTGCCAAAATGATAATTTCACTCCCTTTGGGACAGCTTTACGCCTCCTCGATTGACCAGAGCGGCTAGCCTGACCAGCTTGCGGCGCCCGGCAGGCGATATGGTGGTAAGCGGGACCGCGCAAGCGGGAACCACGGCTAAGCTGGTTTACAGGCTCCGCTCACCTCAACAATCTTGTCTCGCACCTCCCGCTGGTCGCGGCGCAGAGCGCGTGCAATCTGGTCAATCGAGGCGTTGCCCAAAAGCATGTCGCCCAGCTTGAGGAGCTCCGCATCTGACCAACGTTTGGCGTTCTCAACCTCAGGCGAATTGTCGTGAACGTCGGCGTGGCTCATCTCGGCTTCTTCCTCTGCTGGGCGGCTTGCGTTATGCAACGCCGAAAAAGGCAGGTGCGTAGCATGCCACGGTGGCGGAAGGATCATGGATGCCCCTCGGGACCGCAAATTTCCCCGCCTTTGACCGCCCCTCTAGTCGGCGGCGGCATTTACGTCGACCACCGCCCGACGGGCGGACAAGACGGCGCGGGGCCATCACCCTTTTTCATGATCCTGCATCAGCCCGCTGTAGCCCTCTCACACACAACGGCCGCAACACATCGCTCGAGCGGAGGAACCTTCTTTGAAAAATCTCCAGCTTCTCGAAATGGCTGGGGCTGGTGTGGTCAGCCGTGGCAGGTCTTCTGGTTCCCGGGTGATGGCACATTGGCGCTCACCCGCTTTGGATCACAGCCATCATGGACCAGCAACGCGCGTCATCTCGCGTTCACGCCACAGCAGGGGCGGCCATCATTGGCAGTCAGGCTGGGTATGACCGGCGGAGCTAAATGCCACCGCCCCGTTCGATATAGCGTGCACGTTCCGCCGTCACTTGGTCGGACGTGTAAGGCGGCGCCTTTTCATCGAAGGCCGTCCAGCCACTCTGCCGGTA
>VAZT01000530.1 GCA_005884825.1 Alphaproteobacteria bacterium | reverse complement strand
GACATGGGTTTCCAGGGCGTAGACGAGGCGGAGCCCGAGTTCTTCGATCAGCGCCGCGTCGCGCCGCACCTGCTCGAATACGGGATCGATGATGACCGCCGCTCCGTTCCCGCTATCGGCAAGGAGGTAGGTGTAGGTAGAGGACGGCGGGTCGAACAGCTGCCGGAAAACCAACATAGCGAAGCTCCGATGACAATCGCAACATATGGTACTCTCGCGGGCCGGGAACCGGGAGAGCCGTCTTGGTCGAAATCGTCGTTAACCCGATCACCCGGCAAGACCGGGACCGCTGGGCCGAGCTGTGGCGCGGCTATCTCGATTTTTATGAGACCCGGCTGCCGCCGGAGACTTACGACCACACCTGGCAGCGGCTGATCGCCGCGGACGGCCCGGTCCACGGTCTGGGAGCGCGGCAGGACGGCGCGACCGCGCCGCTCGTCGGGATCGTCCATTATCTTTTTCACGCGCATGCGTGGACCACCAAGGAGGTCTGCTATCTGCAGGATCTCTTCGTCGACCCCGCGGCACGGCGCGGCGGCGTCGGCCGCCGGCTGATCGAAGCGGTCGCCGCGGCCGCCCGCGAACGCGGCTGCCACCGGCTCTACTGGACGACGAAGGAAGACAACGCTGCGGCGCGGTCGCTCTACGACCGGATCGCCCGTTTTAACGGCTTCATCCGCTACGACTACCCGCTCGAGTAGCCTCCCGCAGTGCGGGAGAGGGGCTACAATGCATTCAGAGCCAAGCCCCGAAGGGGGTTGGTGGGTGAGGGTAGCGCCGCCTCAGGGGGTTGCGATCATTTTCTGGGAGGGAGGGAGATGGTTTTCAGTCTACGAATAGCTGTGATGACTGCCGCTTTGCTGACCCTGATCGCGGGCGGGGGCGAAGCCTTCGCGCAAAAGGCCGGCGGCATTCTCAAAATGTATCATTTCGACAGTCCGGCGAGCCTGTCGCTGCACGAAGAAGTGACCTACGCGGCGCTGGGTCCCGCAATGGGGCTCTTCAACAATCTCGTCATGTTCGATCAGCATGTGCCGCAGGCCAGCCTCCAATCGATCGTGCCGGATCTGGCGACCGAATGGTCGTGGGACCCGTCCAAGACCGAGCTGCGTTTCCGGCTGCACGACGGCGTCAGATGGCATGACGGGCGGCCGTTTACCGCCAATGACGTGAAGTGCACTTGGGATACGTTGCTCGGCAAGACGAACGAGAAGTTTCGCCTCAATCCACGCAAGGCCTGGTACCAGAACCTCGAGGAGGTCACTACGAAAGGCGACGATGAGGTCGCGTTTCATCTGAAGCGGCCGCAGCCTTCGTTTATTGCGCTATTGGCGTCCGGCTGGTCGGCGGTCTACCCCTGCCACGTGACGCCGCGCGAGATGCGCACCAAACCGATCGGCACCGGTCCGTTCAAACTGGTCGAGTTCAAGCCCAATGAAGGGATCAAGGTCACCCGCAACCCGGATTACTGGAAAAAGGAGCGGCCCTACCTCGACGGGATCGAGTACACGATCATCAAGAACGCTTCGACGCGGGTGCTGGCGTTCATCGCCGGCAAGTTCGACATGACCACGCCCTATAACCTGACAATCCCGCTGATGCGGGACATTCAGAGCCAGGCGCCTGATGCGATCTGCGAGCTGACCCCGACCAATGTCAGCCGCAACCTGATCGTCAACCGCGACAAGCCGCCCTTCGACGACCCCGATGTCCGGCGCGCATTGGCGCTGACCCTCGACCGCAAGGCCTTTATCGACACGATCAACGAAGGCAAGGCCGATATCGGCGGCGCCATGCTGCCGCCGCCGGAAGGTATTTGGGGAATGCCGATGGAAATGCTGATGACCTTGCCCGGGTATGATCCCGACGTCGCGAAGAACCGCAAGGAAGCCCGCAAGATCATGGAAGACCACGGCTACGGTCCCAATAACCGGCTCAAAATCACCGTGTCGACGCGCAACATCCCGCAATACCGCGATCCCGCAGTTATTCTGATCGACCAATTGAAAGAGATCTATATCGACGGCGAGCTCGAGGAGATCGATACCGTGAACTGGTATCCCAAGGTTATGCGCAAGGACTTCACCGTCGGCCTCAATCTCGGCGAGAACGGCCTCGACGATCCCGACCAGACGTTTTACGAGAACTTTGCGTGTGGGGCGGAGCGCAATTACACGGGCTATTGCAACCGCGAGCTCGAAAAGGAGTTCGAC
>VAZT01000116.1 GCA_005884825.1 Alphaproteobacteria bacterium | reverse complement strand
GGCCTTTTATTTGGGCTCGCCCGAGCTTGCCCGCACCGTCAATCTGGTTCGTCTCACTGCCGGCGGTGATGTCGTTGTCACCCGCGAGCCTCTGATCCGGCAGGACTGACGAGAGCGGCGATCTGTGAGGGTGTGTAGCCGATCTCGGCCAGCACTTCTTCCGAGTTCTCGCCAAGCGATGCGACGTGAGGGCAGGCCGCGGCTGGGGTGTCCGACATCAGAAACGGGGGGTTGAGCGCCTGGAACGTGCCGCCGGCGTCTTGTATTTCCGCGAAGGCGCGGCGATGCGCGAGCTGCGGGTCCGCCATGGCCTCCCTGACCGTGCGGTAGGGCGACGATGGCACGCCGTGCCGGTCGAACACGGCCTGAACTTCCGCCGTCGAGCGCTCCTTCGACCACTCTTCGAGCTCGTCGATCAATTCGCCCCAATTCGCCCGCCGGTCAGGGTATTGAGCAAAGCGCGGGTCAGTGACCCATTGCGGATGGCCGGATGCCGCGGCGAGGTTCTGAAATGTCCGCTCGCTCGCAATCGACAGGTTCATGTAGCCGTCCTTGGTCGCGACCGGGCCGAAAACTGGCCTGCCCATCTGCGGCAGTGAAAACTGCGCCGCCTGAATTTCGCTCAATGTCAGGCTCAGCATGCTTTCGAGCATCGACACGTCGATCATCTGTCCGCGGCCCGTGAACTGGCGATGGTAGAGCGCGGTCATGATCGCGCCGAACGCATAGGTGCCGGTCAGCACGTCGGCGATATAGATGCCGCAGTAATCCGGCCGCCGTTCTTCGCCCTGATAGGCCATATGTGCGAGGTCGTAACCCGAGGCGGCGTGGATGACCGGTGCGTAGGCCGGCAATTGCGAGGAGGGGCCGGTCTGGCCATAGCCGGAAATCGCGCAATAGATCAGCTCGGGCTTGATCGGCGCCAGAGCTTCGTAATCTAGGCCGAAGCGGCGCATGACCCCCGGCCGGAAGTTCTCGACAACGACGTCGGCGGCGGCGACGAGCCGGCGGACCGCCTTCGGGCGCCTCGATCTTGATCACCTCGGCGCCGAGATCGGCCATGAGGCGCGTGCAATGCGGACCCGCGATCGTGGTCGTGAAATCGAGCACGCGAATGCGCTCCAGCGCTCCTGGCATCATCGGTCTCCTGGCCGCTCAGCCGAGCGGCCAAAATCGGGACAGCGCGCGGGCAATGTCAAGCCGCGAGCGGCCGTGGGTGTGGATATCCGCCTTGCTTTTGCCGGGGTTCGGTGCCAAGAGAGCCGCCGGCATTCTGGAGGGAGGAGCGATATGGCGTTTCGGAACATACAGGCGGGAATGGCCACTTATCGCGGGCATGCCGGCGACCGCGGCGACGCCTATTACGCGCACCCGGCCAATGCCGGGCCGCATCCCGGCGTCGTCGTGATTCACCACATGCCGGGCTGGGATGAATGGACTTGCGAGGTCGCCCGCAAATTCGCCCATCACGGCTATGCCGCCGTGGCGCCGAGCCTCTATTTCCGGGTCGGCGACGGCGCCGACGAGGCAGTCGTCGCCAAGGTTCGCGAGGGCGGCGGCGTTCCCGACGAGCAGATGCTCGGCGATGTCACGGGTGCGATCGACTTCTTGCGCTCGCAACCGCATGCCAGCGGCAAGGTCGGCGTGATCGGCTTCTGCTCGGGCGGCCGGCAGACATACCTGGTGGCGTGCAAGCTTTCGCATCTCGTCCAGGCTGCGGTCGATTGCTGGGGCGGCAATGTCGTTGTCGACGACAAGTCACGGTTGACCAAGAACCAGCCTGTGGCGCCGATCGATCTGACCGAGGGGATCAATTGCCCGCTATTGGGCCTGTTCGGGAACGAAGACCCCAATCCCACTCCGGAGCACGTCAACAAGACCGAAGAGGCTCTGAAGCGCGCCGGCAAGAACTACGAGTTCCACCGCTACGACGGCGCCGGCCATGCGTTTTTCGCTTGGTACCGACCGAATTACCGCCCCGAGCAGGCGGTCGATGGCTGGCACAAGGTCTTTAACTTCTTTCACCGGCATCTCGGGGCTCCCCGCACCTAGAGGCCGCCAGCGGCTCCCCGGATCGGGATCCCTGTCGTCATTCCGGGGCGCGGGCATGGCCCGCGAGCCCGGAACGACAAACTGAGCGCCTTGGCGGGCGTGCCGGGATGCGCCACATAGGCAGGGTGATGAGACCGGGAACGTGATGACGAAAGAGACCGCTGGAGCGCAGCCGGGCCGCGATTTTATCCGCGACATCATCGACGCCGATATCGCTGCCGGGCGCAACACCGATGTAGTCACCCGGTTTCCCCCCGAGCCCAATGGCTATCTCCATATCGGGCACGCCAAAGCGATCTGCTTGAACTTCGGGGTGGCCCAGGAATACGGCGGCCGCTGCCATCTGCGCTTCGACGACACCAACCCGACCAAGGAGGAGCAGGAGTACATCGATTCGATCAAGCACGACGTGCGCTGGCTCGGCTTCGACTGGGGGCCGCACCTTTACTATGCGTCCGATTATTTCGAGCAACTCTATGACTGGGCCGAGCACCTGATCCGCGCCGGCAAGGCCTACGTCGATGATCTGCCGGCCGAAGAGATGCGGGCGATGCGGGGCAGCCTGACGGAGCCCGGGCGCAACAGCCCCTACCGCGACAGATCGCTAGACGAGAATCTCGATCTGTTCCGACGCATGCGAGACGGCGAGTTCCCCAACGGTGCGCGTGTGCTGCGGGCGAAGATCGACATGGCGGCCGGCAACATCAATTTGCGCGACCCGGTGCTCTACCGCATCCTGCACGCGGAGCATCCGCGCACAGGAAAGAAATGGTGCATTTACCCGACATATGACTTCGCTCATGGCCAGTCGGACGCGATCGAGGGCGTGACGCATTCCCTGTGCACGCTCGAATTCGAGGACCATCGCCCGCTCTATGATTGGCTGATCGAAAATCTACCGGCGCCGTCGCGGCCGCGGCAGTACGAGTTCGCCCGGCTCAACCTGAATTTCACCGTGCTGTCGAAGCGTTTCCTGACGGAGCTGGTGCGGGAAGGCCGGGTCAGCGGCTGGGATGATCCGCGGATGCCGACACTGGCGGCGCTGCGGCGTCGCGGGGTGCCGCCGGCGGCGATTCGGAATTTCGTCCGCTCGGTAGGGGTCGCCCGGGCGAACAGCGTCGTCGACGTCGCAATGTTCGAGCACGCGGTCCGCGAGTGCCTGAACAAGACCTCCCAGCGCCGGATGGCGGTTCTGCGCCCCCTCAAGCTCGTAATCGAAAATTATCCCATAGGGGTCATCGAGGAGCTGGCTGCAGTCAATAATCCCGAGGACCCCGCCTCTGGTACGCGGCGCATTGCCTTCGGGCGCGAGCTCTACGTCGAAGCCGAGGATTTTATGGAACACCCGTCCCCGAGTTTCTACCGGCTTTCGCCGGCGCGGGAAGTGAGATTGCGGTATGGCTATCTGGTCACCTGCCGCGAGGTCGTGAAAGATGCGGCAGGCGAGGTTATGGAGCTGATATGCACCTATGATCCGGCGACGTACGGCGGCAATGCTCCCGACGGACGCAAGGTCAGGGCGACTTTGCATTGGGTCTCGGCAGTGCATGCCGTGCCGGCCGAAATCCGGCTCTACAACCCGCTTTTCAACGCGCCCGACCCCGGCGCAGGCGGCGATTTCCTTGCCGATCTCAATCCCCGCTCACTCGAGATCTTGACCCAGAGCCGAGTGGAGCCCGCACTTGCTGCTGCAGGGCAGGGAGAGGCCGTTCAGTTTGAGCGCCAAGGCTATTTCTGCGCCGATCTCGACAGCACCCCGAAACGCCTCGTCTTCAACCGCACCGTGGGGCTGCGCGACAGCTGGGCGAAGGCTCGGGCGAGCGGTGGTTGACGCCGGTAGCAGAGCCGCGCGGAGTGAGTGCCGGTAAATAGAGGATTTTTACCGGCGGTTTGATACACTGCCAGTCGCGAGAATGCTTATACAGTAGCCTGAGGATAGGCCGCGATGGCCAGCTGCGGAAGGACCGTCGATGCCAACGTGGATCATAGTTTTCTCGAGTGCGATCGGCGCGGTCGTTCTGGCGACCGCCTTGGCAGTCGCCGAGGCGGTGAACGCGCCGCGCTCCGACATCGGAACGATCCTAATGCCGAATTTGCCGGTACTCGCGGTCGGCGCCCTTGGCGTGTACGGCCTTGTCGCGATGATGCTGACCACCACAAACTTGGTCGCCAGTATGATTTGGATGCGTCGCCATCTGGGGCGCGCCGCACTTGGCCGAACACCCGCCTGGCAACACTGGATCGCCGCGCTCGGCACCAGCGGGTTCAGGCGACTTGCAACGCGCTCGGCTCACGCAAGATCGGAGAGCGCGGATAGCGTCGTCCTTCCGGCCCCGTTTACGGCGGCCGAGGCGAGAAGGGAGATCACCCGGCGTAACTATATCTGCTTGGCTCGCACCCATTTCCTTAGTGTTCTGATCGTGCTCGTCGGAATAGTCGGGCTCGGTGTAGCGCAAAACCATGGAGCCTTGCCATTTCAAACCGGCGTGATCCCGACCCTATCCGCGATTTTGATCGTGGCTGGTCTGCTTCTCCTCGCTGCGCTCGGCAGGATTGCCATCGACGTCACAGCGGAGCCGTTGCTCGAAACTATAGCCCAGCTGACTGCCGAGCCCGAAGAACTCGGTCTTCTGCGCCGAGTCGTCTGGTTGCTCGAGGCGGGTCGCGACCACTCGGCGGCAGACGACGGAACGGGCGAATTGCCGGCTCGATATCCTGAGCGGCTGCTCGCAGCCTTTGAGGAAGGCCATCTCCCCCTGCTCAATGCCGTCAGCCGATTGTCGGAGGTTGCGCAAGCGCTCGAAGTCTCGATGCGCACATCCGTCGAGGTGTTCGAGACAGCAATGCGCTCGGCTGCCGCGCAGCAACGGCCCGTCGATGACGACGGCGCCATGTCGTTTCCTGAACTGCGAGCCGCGCCGCAAGGAGCCCGCACCCGGCCTTGCTCGGGAGCTGCGGGGGCTGCTGCAGGAGATCGACGCCGCTCGGTAGCGCGGCACGATTTAGCTCCGCTTCAGCTGCTGCAGCAGCTTTTCCGCCTCGGCCTTGTCGGAGAACGAAACGCCGGAGCCGAGCAAGTGTTCGAGGGTCGCCTGAGCATCAGCCTGACGGCCAACCCGATGAAGGGCAACCGCCAGGTGATATTGGATGTCCGGGTTGCCAGGAGCCGACAGGTTGGCGGCACTCAGATAGGTAAGTGCTTTCTGCGCATCGCCTTGAGCCAGCAGGATCCAACCCAGAGTATCGTCGATCTGCGGCACACGCGGAGAGGCTGCGGTGGCGCGTTCGGCCAATCCGCGCGCTTTCGCCAAGTCGCCCTTTTGTTGATAAAGCCAAGCCAGATTGTTCAGCGCCCCCGCGTCGGCCGGGCGTTCGGTAATGATGCGCGTGTATTCATCGATTGCATTATCGTATTTCTTTTGCTCCAGGTAAATCGAGGCCAAAGTGGAGCGAATTGCCAGATCCTTCGGTTCGATCTTCAATCGGGAATTCAAGACGGCCTCGGCCTTGCCGAGTTCGCCGGTCCGAGCATAGAGACGGGACAGCGCCGTGACGAGATTGTCGTCCGACGGCCGCGCCGCGACCGCTTTCTCGAGCAACATGACAGCCTCGGCGCTGCGTCCAGCCTTCTCCAATAGTTCCACAGAAACCAAGTCGTAAACGGGGTTCCCCGAATCTTCCTGGGCAAGAGCGCGCGCTTTTGCGAGTCCCGACTCCAACCCGTCGATTTCCGCCTCGACGCGGATCAAGTCGCCCCTCAACTGGCTGTTCTTGGGATCGCGGGCGAGCGCGGTCTGCAGGACGGTTCGTGCCTCGGAAAAGTTCTTCGCCGAATTGAGCAAGGCGACATAGCGCGACAGCATGGGCACGGAATTGGGCACGAGTTCGTAGATGCGTTTGTAGGTGGCAGTCGCGCCTTCTTTGTCCCCGGTTGCTATTTGAACCCGTCCTTTGGCGTCGAGAGCTTCAGGAATGGCTGGAAACCGCTCGGCGACATCGTTTGCCGCGGCAGCTGCGTCCTTCCAGTTTTGCTGCGACCCGTACAAGTTGACGAGCGCGATTTCAGGAGCTGGATCATTCGGTGCTGCGGCGCGCGCCCGGTTGACGTAATCCATCGCCTCCGACCAGTTCTTTTCCTGAGCTGCGACTTCGGCGAGACCCAATAAAAGTGCGGCATCGTTTGGCCGTTGCGAAATTAGCTCGGTGTAGATCTTCTTGGCTTCTGCGATTCGCCCGGTCGTCAGATAGAGCGATGCCAGCGCCGCCCTTATCACGGCATCCTTCGGATCAGCCTTCAGCCGTTTGGACAAAGCTTCTTCTGCTTTGCCCGGATCTCCCGTGCGGCGGAAGAGTTGCGCCAGCGCGCCTATCAAGGCATCGTCCGATGGCCTCGCCGCAACGGCGTTATCCAGCATCGCTATCGCATCCCGCGTCCGTCCCGACTTTTCATAGAGCTCGGCCGCTACCAGATAGTAGACGTTGCTCTTGGGGTCATCATTCGCCAAGGCTTTGGCTTTAGCTACTCCGGCGTCTACTCCGTTCATTTCGCCTTCGACCCGAATGAGGTCGGCTTTCAAGGAGGCGTTGTTAGGGTCACGGGCAATAGCGTCTTGCAATACACCGCGGGCCTCGGCAAAATATTTATTCTCGTTGAGCAAGGAGAGGTATCGAGACAGGACCGGGATCGAATTCGGCGCCAGGTCGTGGGCCCGCTTATAGCTCGACACCGCGCCGTCCTTATCGCCCGCGCCCCACTGGGCTCTCCCTTGGGCTTCGAGGACGGTGACATCCCCCGGAAATTGCGCCGCGAGTTCCGTCGCGACGCTTTTAGCACTTTTCCAGTCCTGACGAGCTTCGTACACGGCCACCAGCTTGAGCCCGGGTGACGGATCGTTTTTTGCCGCCGAACGCGCTCGGTTGATTGCGTCGGTGGCTTCCGGCCATTTTTTCTCGGAAATGTAGATGTCCGAAAGTCCGAGAAGGGCGGTTACATCATCAGCCTTCTTCGCGAGAAGGTCGGTATATACTTTCTTCGCATCGTCGCTGCGGCCGGTCGCAACGTATAGCTGCGCGAGGTCGCGAGTAGCCGCCGGGAACTCTGGGTTGATGGCGAGCGCGGCGCGGAACGAATCCTCGGCGGCCGGATAATCCCGCTGACTGACGCGGACGATTCCGAGCAAGGTAAAGTATAGCGGGTTCTTGGCGTCTCTTTTGACTAACGAGCTGGCGACCTCGGCCGCCTTGTCGAGCCGTTTAGCACGCAGCTCGGTCAATACGAGCGTCGGACCGGCAACCGGCGCGCCGGCTTCGGTGGCAAACACTTGCTCGAGCGTGCTCAACCCCTGCTGCCCCTGCCCGAGATCGATTTCAGATATGCCGACCCGTGTCTTGATAGCAGGATTGTCGGGGTCGAGAGCGGCAGCCTTTTCGAATTGCTGTAAAGCGAGGTCGGGCTTGCCTTCGGACATATAGGCATTGCCGAGAAGCGTCAGAATCGCCGCGTCCGCCGGAACTTTGTCGACGATTGGCTTCAGATACTCGATCGCCCGAGACGGTGAACGCTGTTGCAGAGCGGCGGTGGCGACCAGCCGGGCCGCCTTCAGATCATCGGGAACGCGGGTGAGGTATTTGGCCAATAGTGCTTCCGCCTGGGCGGATTGCCCGAGGGCCAGTTTCGTCGCGCCCTGCAGATAATAGCCTGCCCAGAATACCGAGAAGGCAGGGCTGATGCGATCGAATATGCGATCTGCCGCGGCGTAATCCTGCTTTTTGGCGAGCTCCAAGCCCCGCAGGTAATTTGCCATGAAATTGTTGGGAGAGGCCTTGAGGATGGGATCGAGATCCTCGTCGGCCGCCTTGTATTTGCCGAGCGTGACGTTGACGTTGGCACGGCTCAAATGCGCCAGCAGGTTTTTCGGATCAATTTTCAGCGCCTCGTCGAACAGGCGAACGGCGCCGTCTTGGTCACCTCGGCTCCGCAGCATCTCTCCCTTTACTTGAAGAGCTTCGGCCGACCGTGGATTTGCGGCGATCGCTTCATCGATAAACTTGGTGGCCTCCTCGGGTTTCGTCCCCGTCAACAGGCGCGCGAGCTGGATTTTAGGGCGGACGGCGCTGGGATCGAGCTTGACCGCTTCGCGAAGCAGATCTTCAGCCTTATCGCGATCGCGCAGCCCGGCTTCCGCGGTACCGAGCGCCGTTCTGATCTTGCTCTCGAGCGCCGGAGCGCGGTCGCCCGGCTTGACCAGGTTCAGGAGATCCGCGAATTTCTCCTGACGCAACAGCGCGTCCGTCAGCGCCGGTATGTAGTCCGCCTCGTCGCCATTGCGTTCGAGGGCGGCCCGTGCTTCGCGCTCCGCCGCTGCGGGGTCGGCGAGTTGCAAATACACGTCGGCCAGTCTGGCATGAAGAACCGGGTCTTGCGGCGCTTCGCGGATGGCGTTGCGCAGCTCGATTTCGGCGGCCTTGAGGTTCCCCTTGGCAACATATTGTTCGGCGTCTTTGACCGAGGCCGTGGAATCTTTGGCGTAGGCGGTGGGACACGCGAATAGGGCGACGGCGCAGGCGAAAACTATGAAGCGCCATCGACAGCGGCAGCGGCTACGACCCTGGAGCATTGCGTTCCCTTTCGTGCAAACCACCGTCACGCCCAAACCAGCCTCAGGCATCGAGGCCGATCTGGTGTTGCTGCATCAAATCGTAGAGCGTGGGCCGGCTAATCCCGAGCAGCTTTGCCGCTTTCGACAGATTGGAGCCGGCTTGAGCAAGAGCGAGTTGGAGCACCTCCCGCTCGGCGCGGGCTCGGGCGGCCCGGATGCCAAGCGATTGCGGCTCTTCTCCGTGCGCCGAAAGGCCAAGATCGGAGGGCGAGAGCAGCGCGGCGTCAGCCATTACGACCGCGCGCTTCACCCGATTTTCGAGCTCGCGGACATTGCCCGGCCACGGATAGTCCTTGATTGCTGTAAGTGCCGCAGAGGCGAAGCCGCGAACCGGGCGGCCGTATTCCGAGGCGAACCGCCGGAGAAAGAAACTGGCTAAAACTACCGTATCTCCAAGCCGCTCGCGAAGCGGGGGCACCCGCACCGTGACCTCGTTCAAGCGGTAGTAGAGGTCCTCGCGGAAGCGGCCCTCGGCCATCATGCGATCGAGGTCCTGGTTTGTTGCACAAACGATCCGAACGTCGACTTGGATCGGCTTTCGACCGCCAACGCGCTCGACGATCTGGTCCTGCAAAAACCGCAGCAATTTTACTTCTTTCGAGCAGGGTCTCGGGAATGGCCGCGCAGTTGATCGGCACGAATGGCCCGCCGGACCTGCGGCTCATCTTATGCAGCGCCTGAGCCAGCAATTCCTTGCCGGTGCCGCTCTCGCCCAGCAGCAATACCGCAACATCGGTCGGCGCTATCTTTTCCAGATTGCGCAGCACCCGCAGCATCTCCGGGCTGCTCGCGATGATGCCGTCGACCGGACAGGTTTGAGCGACTTCGGCAAGCCGGCGGTTCTCGTCCTCGAGCTCAAACATTCGTTCTGCCCGGCTGACGATCAGCTGGAGCACATCGATATCGATCGGCTTTTGATAGAAGTCATAGGCGCCGAGTGCGATCGCCCGCAACGCGTGTTCGCGGGTTTCGTTGCCGGTCGCGATGACGACTTTTGTAGCAGGCGCAATCGCGAGAATCTCGGTCAACGTCGCCAGCCCCTCGGAGGCTCCGTCCGGATCGGGAGGCAGCCCGAGATCGACGATGGCTACCGGAATCGGTTCCCTTTTGATGAAATCGATCGCTTCCTGGCGCGTTCCGGCCGGGAATACCTTATGATCCGAAAAGGCCCAGCGCAGTTGGCGCAGCAGCCCCGTATCATCGTCGACGAGCAGCAAGGGTTTTGGATTGGGGGACATTCGTTCAGGTCACGGCGGAGGATCTCGCCGGCTCTCTCTCTGAGACCAGGGGTAAGATAATCCGCATCGTAGTGCCAAACCCTTTTTCAGAGATTACCTCGAGATCACCGCCCGCCATTCGGATGAGCTCGCGGGTCTGAAAAGCTCCGATCCCATAACCGCCCGATTTTGTCGAGCGGAACGGCAGGAAAAGCTCGTCACGAACGAACGCATCGTCCATGCCAGGACCATTGTCGGTGACTTTGATCAAGAGCCGGGTTCCGAAGCGGTGCGAGGAAATGATCACCCGATCGCCCGGACATGAGACATCCACTGCGTTTTGGACGAGGTGGGTAAGAGCGGATCTGAGGCGCTCCGGGTCGATTGTTACCGCGCACGTGCCGATTTCGTCGCGGGCCTCGACCGCCACCGGAGCATCGGCGAACTCCGCGGCGACCGCGCTGATGACGAGGTTCGGGTTGAGCAGACGAGGCGGGTGCGGTGCCGCATCGGCCTTGAGCTGGCTGAGAAGGTTGTTCATTCGTGCGACCGAATCTTCGACGGTTCTCAGCATATCTCGCTGAAACTCGGGGTCGCCAATATGCCTCGCGGCGTTCGACACGATCAAATTGAGCTGGCTCGCCAAATTCTTGATGTCGTGGACTACGAAAGCGAAGCGCTTGCTGTATTCAGTCAGCAGCTCGGAATCACGCAAAACCTTTGTCGAGCGCTCCTCGGCGAGATAGCTGGCTGCTTGCCTACCGGCCGCGCGCAACAGATCGAACGCCTCCCAATCAGGGTTGATCATATGGGTTGCGCGATCGAGCACGACGAAGCCGATAACTTCCGTGCGATGCGATAAAGGTACCGCCAACCAAGCCCTGTCGGCAGTGATCGGGTCGGAAGCGATCGGCCATGTATTCTCTTCGGCTTCCGAATTGCGCGCTTGAATCCAGCCGCCGTTCCGAAACCCAAACACGAACGGGTCATCGATCGGCACCTTGCAGTCCGCCGGGATGGGATGCTTCCACGCCGCCGTCGGATAATAGCCGATGCCGGGACTCAACGACCACAGCACCCCGGCCGGACTGTCGACGAATTCGGCCAAGGCGCGGATGATCCTGACCGGGAGTTCCTCTCCGACCTTGGGCTCGGAGACCAACTCGATGAACTTCAGCCACTCGACACGGTAATCATAACGATGCGTATAAAAATTGCGCGAGATCAGAAATTTGAGCCGGCGTCGGACGCTTCCCGACGAAAGCACGGTGGCGAGGACAACAATGCTGCCGAATAACATCGCGAGTTGAAGCACCAGCCCCCACTCGCCGCCAAACCCGCGCAGCAGGATCGCGACGACCGCCACCGCGACCAAGAAACAGCCGCTCGCAACCAAGGTCGCCGTGTGCAGCACGACTTGCCGGGACACGTGGATATCAACCCGCCATTCACGATTGCGGGCCATCGCCAAGGCGAGTAGAGGGGCCATGAACGCCGCGACGATCGGCCGGCCAAGGGCGAGGCCGGTATCGACGCGGCCGCGGGTGATGAAGGCATCGGAAAACAGGAACAGCTCGTACGCGAACAACCCGCCGATCGCGACACACAGCGGCCAGACGTGCCATCGCCGTTCAGGTTCTGTATTGCGCCAGAAATTCTCGATCGTCAGCAGTCCGGCGACTCCAAAGCCGATACGGATCAGCTGCTGCGAGGTGTAGGGGGCCGTGGCATCCGGACTGACGACGAGCGTCCATAGATCATCAACGATCGCTGCGAGGCAGAAGCTGACTGCCCCGAGTAGGTAGGCGCGCCCGAGACCGGAACCGTCACTGGCCCGTATAGTAACCAGTGCTACCGCGAACAATAGCCAAGCGGAAAGCCTGACACTGTCCAACGAGCTCAATAGGGCGATTGGTGCGGCAGCGGCGGTCGCGGTCGCCCAGATCAGCGAGGCGATGCAGCAACCTAAGATCGCTACGCCGGCTCTGCTGGTGCGACCCTGCAAGACCATCAACACGATCAGCGCGAGGAAGGCTAAGGCGCATCCCGAGTACACTGTCTCCTTGACGAAAAGATCGAGATGCAAGTCCTTATCTCGCTCCCTGATTCCAGAAGATCACTCGGACAGTCTGCAGCAATATCAGAACGTCCAGAAAGAAGCTTCGGTTTTTTATGTAATAAAGATCATAGGTCAGCTTGCGACGTGCATCTTCCATCGAGGCGCCATAGGGGAAGTTGATTTGCGCCCAACCGGTTATCCCCGGCTTGGCCCAGTGGCGCTCGGCATAATAGGGAATTGATTTGGCGAGCTCGGCTACAAAAAAGGGACGCTCCGGGCGGGGCCCGACAAAACTCATATCTCCGCGCAAGACATTTAGAATCTGAGCGAGTTCGTCGATGCGCAGCTTACGGATGATCGCTCCCACTTGCGTAACACGGGGATCACACTTCGCCGCCCAACGAGGACGGCCGTCGGTCTCGGCATCCACCCGCATGCTGCGAAATTTCAGGATGGTGAAAACGCGGCCGTGCAATCCTACCCTTTTCTGACGATAGAGAACCGGTCCAGGGCTCTCGAGCTTGATCAAACACGCGGTGAATGCCAGCAGCGGCAGCGTCAGAGCCAGCACGCTCGAACTCACGACGAGGTCGAAGGCCCGCTTCAAAAACTCGTCGACCGGACCGCATCGGAAACCGTCCGAGTAAAAGAACCAGCTCGGCTTCAGCGCTTCAAGGTCGACGGTCCTGGTCTCGCGCTCCCAAAAATCGAGAAAATCGGTCACCTTGATGCCGGCAAGTTTGCAGTGCAGCAGTTCGCGCACCGGCAGCCCGCGTCGATCATCGACCGCCACGACGATTTCGCTTGCGCCGAGCCGGTAACCCATTTCCAACAGGCCGTCGCTCTCCACAGCCGACCAGTCGACGGTTTCCGTGCGATACTGAGTGGTCCGGTCGGGCACGTCGACGAACGACACCGGGATGAAATGCTCATTGTGCCCGGTTTCGACGAGCTTGGCGATTCGCGCCGCCTGGGTGCCATTGCCCAGCACGAGCACGCGCCGTTTCAGCAGACCGCGCCCAAGGGTGACCGAGAAAGTTCCGCGCGTCACCGACACGCAGACCAGCCAGATCAACGTCGCCTTCAGCGGAAAATTAACGAAGTCGGTCAGTTGATCGAGGCCTTCACGCCAATATGTGGCCGAAAGTGAGATGAGCATCAACACAAGTACCGCGGCCACAATTATCTTGCTGAACAGGAGCCGGAAATCCATAAAGCTCTGCTGCCCGTACAGCCCGACGGACAGCATCGTGGTCACAGTGGCAACGGATAATCCGGCGGAGAATTGAGCGCTGAAGCTGGAAGCCCCGAGGACTATGGGCATGCCAACTTCTGAACTGGATAAGAGTTGATAAAAGGCGCCAGTAATCAACAAGGCATCAGATGATGCGAGAAGCACGACCGAAACCGGAACGAAATGTCGGAAGAGTCTGAGCTGCATTTCGAACTGGAGTGTGTTAACGCTCGGCACCACTAACGCGTCCAGCGTCATGCACTAATAATAACAGGGGCGAGCGAAGCCGTCTAGTAGACTCGCACGTCTCTCTTGCAACTCTGAAGTGATTGCCCTGGAGACAGAGAAATAGGATTTTAGGGGTCCCAAATTATTAACCATAGTAGTGGAGGCGAAACGGCGAGCGGCACAATATGTGCCATTTCGGCGTCGCCCGGGAGGCCAATCCGGCTTTTTAACGTAATTAAAAGCGACGAGACGCTGAACGGTGATTGGGGCGGATGCCGGGAATCGCTGATGGACGAGCTTCTTGAACGGGCCGAGTAGCCCTTTTTACCCTCGCCGAGGCGCCCGAACGCTGCCTGGTATTGCAGGGCCGGCCGGCTCCTAACGCCGCACTTTTTTCGGCCGGAAGCCGGTGGGTATTAATGCTGTGCAGTCCGCGGACCACAACGCGGTCTTACCGTGATCGATTTGGCCCGCGGTGTGCGAGGGCAATCCCGCGCCACCGCCGCCACGGACCGGCGAGATGCCGCCTACGTTAGCGGCTGCTGCCTGCCGTTCCGTTGTTCTCGATCGACAAGCCGACGAACTGGCTCATCCCGTGGCGGTTGAGCAGCAACAGCACGTTGCCTTGAGCGGCCGCCTGCTTTAACTGAGCGGCGGCACCCTCGGGTGTGGTCACCGGGCTTTGATCAACCGACACGATCACATCACCCGGCCGAATCCCCAGCTCGCCCGCCGGGCTGCCGCTCGTGACCTGGCCGACCACCACGCCGTTCAGGTCCTTTGGGATCTTCAATTCCTTGCGCAGCTGCGGATCGAGCGGGAGGAGCTCCATGCCGAGCGCGTTGGCGGACTTGCCGCTGCCCGGCTCTGCAGCCTCGCGTTCTGCAGAAGCTACGTTCTGCGGCATCTCGCCGATCGCGGCCTCGACAGTGCTTTGTTTTCCGTCGCGCACGATCGTCAACTGGAGCTTGGTGCCGACTGGTGTGGCCGCAACGAGGCGCGGGAGATCGTGCACGGACTTTATCTCGTGACCGCCTGCGGCGGTGATCAAGTCGCCCTGCTTGATGCCGGCGCGAGCGGCCGGGCTTTCGGCGGTGACCGAGGCGACCAGCGCACCGCTCGGGTGGTCGGGGTCGAGGCCAAGGCTCTTGGCGATCGCGGGCGTGACGCTCTGAATGGCTATGCCGAGCCAGCCCCAGGTCACATGGCCATGCTCCTTGAGCTGGACGACTACGTGCTTGACGATATTGGAGGGCACGGCGAACCCGATCCCGACCGATCCGCCCGAGGGCGAGTAAATCGCGGTATTGATTCCGATCACCTGCCCGTGAAGATTGAAGGTCGGTCCGCCGGAGTTGCCGCGGTTGATCGGCGCGTCGATCTGCAGGAAATCGTCGTAAGGGCCTTCATTGATGTTGCGCCCGAGGGCGGAAACGATCCCCGCGGTTACCGAGCCGCCGAGTCCGAACGGATTGCCGACCGCGACCACCCAATCCCCTACCTTGGCGTCATCGCTGTTCCCCCAAGTCACATAGGGAAGCTTTTGGTTGCTATCGATCTTGAGGAGGGCGATGTCGGTCTTCTCGTCGCGGCCGATCACCTTGGCCGTGTGCCGGCTGTTGTCCTGAAAGATCACCGTCACCTTGTCGGCGTTGGTGACGACGTGGTTGTTGGTTACAATGTAGCCGGCCGGGTCGATGATGAACCCGGAGCCGAGCGCCATGACTTTTTCCGCGGGATTGCGGAATTGGAACGGCTGTTCGAAAAAGCGCTTGAGGAACTGATCGAAAGGCGTGCCGCTCGGCCCAAATGGCGAGGCACCCTCCTTCCCCGTATTTTCTTCGCCCTCGGCCGCCGCCTGTTCCTTCAACTCGACTGATATGTTGACGACGGCCGGCATGACGCGTTCGACGAGCGGCGCGAGGCTCGGCAGCGCGATGTCGATCTCGCTCTGCGTCTGTCGCGTAAGGTTCGAGCCGCCCTTCGGACCGGTGTCGCCCGCCGGTTGGGCGCTGCACAATCCGGGAGCGAAGATGAGAGCGGCCCAAATCGCGCCTACCAGGCTCTGTCGCGTACGGCTGACGGTCATTTCGGGCAAACCCACAAAGCAATTCACAACTCACGAAATAGGACGCGCAACGGCGGCAAAGGTTCCGGCCGGAACCTTTGCTCGTGCCTCCGGATACGGGACGTGATCAATTCCTGCGGAGATGCCTCGACAGCCTCTCCCGCGCATACGGTCGTGCCACTATTTGCCAAGAACTAGCGTCGATTGGCCGGTGGTGACGTGCGAAGCCGGACCGCCTCATTGTGTCGAAGACTAGAGAGCAGCCCATGCGATTCCTCCGTACTATCGCGGCACGCCTGAAATCGCTACGGCCGCCGCTTCCCTCAGCGGTGCGCCGCCTGTTGCCGCAAAACGAGAGGGATGGGCTCGATTCCTCGATCTATGGCTACATCCTGCATTACAGCCTGCGTGATCAGATTTATCTGGTGGTCGTCACGCTGATTTCTTTTCCGTTCCTCTACTATTCCTTGGATTTGCCGAAGCTGATCGTCAATCGTGCCATTTCCGGCAAGGATTTCCCGCAAAAGTTCATGGGATGGGATTTCGATCAGATCCCCTACCTCCTGGTGTTGTGCTGCATATTCTTCGCTCTCGTATTGATTAACGGCTGGTTCAAGCTGCATCTCAATACCAAGAAAGGACAGGTCGGCGAGCGCATGTTGCGCCGTCTGCGGTACCAGCTTTACGAGCGGGTCTTGCGATTTCCGCTTCAGCATTTCGATCGGACCGCGACCGGCCAGGTCATCGCGATGATGACCGGCGAGCTGGAGCCGATCGGCGGCTTTATCGGCGATGCTTTCGCGCTGCCGATCTCGCAAGGCGGCACACTGCTGACGATTTTCGTCTTTATGTTCGTTCAGGACCCGGTCCTTGGCGCGGCCGCTGTCGCGTTATTTCCGTTGCAGGGCTATCTCATTCCAAAGATGCAGCGCATCATTCGCCGCCTCGGGCGCGAGCGGGTGCGCAAGGTGCGCGTGCTTTCGGACCGGATCGCCGAGACCATCGCCGCACGCGCCGAAATTCGCGCCAATGACGCCGCCGCATATCAACTCGCCGACATCTCTCAGCGCCTGGGAGAAATCTACGACATTCGGTTCGAGATCTATAACCGCAAATTCTTCGTAAAATTCCTCAACAATCTGATCGGCAATTTTACGCCGTTCCTGTTTTTCCTGATCGGCGGATATTTTGTCATCAAGGGCGAGCTCTCTTTCGGCGCGCTGGTCGCTGTGCTTGCCGCCTATAAGGACATATCGTCGCCGTGGAAGGAGCTGCTTGACTTCTATCAGAACCAGCAGGACGTGGCGATCAAATACGAGCAGGTCGTCGAGCAGTTCCAGGTTCCTGATATGCTCGACAAACGCTTGCTGCTCGAAGCGCCGCAAAAGCTCGAACCGTTGCATGGCGAGGTCACTGCGGCCAATATCGGTGTGGTGGACGATGACGGCATCCCGCTGCTCGAAGGGGTCAATTTCGACTTCTCGCTCGGCACCGATGTAGCAATCGTCGGCCAGAGCAACAGCGGCAGAAATCTCGTCCCGCAGCTCTTTGCCCGGCTCGTCACCCCGACGAGCGGGCGCCTTTGCATCGGCGACACCGACCTCAACAGCGTGCCGCTGGCGGTTTCCGGGCGGCGGATAGGTTATGTGGGCCCGATCACCTATCTCTTTTCAGCGAGCGTGAAGGACAATCTGTTGCTTGGCTTGCGTCACCGGCCGAACCGGATGCCGGGTGATGGCTCGGCCGGCGAACGGTCGCGCACCCGTGAGATCGAGGAGGCGCAGAAATCGGGGAACATCGATTACGATCTCGCCGCCGACTGGGTAGATTACCAGCAGGCTGGCGTGGCCGACGCAGCCGGGCTAGAGCTGCGCATAGTCGAGGTCTTGCGTCTCGTCGACCTCGAAGAAGACGTTCACCTCTTCGGCTTGCGTGGCCGGCTCGATCCGGATCGCCAGCCGGACGCGGCGCAGCGCATCCTCGAAGCGCGCCGCGTGCTTGCCGAGCGTCTCGAAGCCAGCGGTCTTGCTCATCTCGTCGAGCGTTTCGACCCGGAGCTTTACAACACCAATTCTCCGGTTTCCGTCAATTTGCTGTTCGGCACACCGATCGGACCGGCCTTTGAAGGCGACGGGCTCGCCCGAAACGCCCACGTTCAAAAGGTGCTCGACGAGGTCGGACTCACTCACGATCTTCTCGAGGTCGGCGCCGGGGTTGCCCGGATGATGATCGAGTTGTTCACAGGTTTGCACCCCGAACATGCTTTATTCGAGGAGTTCTCGTTCATCAGCGCCGACGATTTGCCGGTGTTTGAGGGCATTCTCAAGCGGATGGAGACAGCCGGGGTCGAGAAGCTGCTGCAGCCCCCGCGAGAGCGTCTCCTGTCGCTGGCGTTCAAACTGGTCGCCGCCCGCGACCCGCTCGATCTGATCGACGATAAGATGCAGCAGCGCATATTGGAGGCGCGGCGCGCCTTCGCCGCGGGGCTGCCGGAGGAGCTGCGGGGCTCGGTCGAGTTCTTCGACCCCGAGCGCTACAACGCGGCAGCCTCGGTGCAGGAGAATGTCCTGTTCGGCACGACCGTGCGCGGCGAGTCGGGGGGTCGCGAGCGGGTCCACGCCGCGATCGCGGAGGTGCTCGACGAGCTCGACTTGCGTCGCGCGCTGATCGAGGTTGGGCTCGACTATCCGGTGGGTACCGGGGGGTCTCGCCTGTCGGAAGCGCAGCGACAGAAGCTGGCCATCGCCGGCGCGGTGCTGAAGCGCCCCGATCTGATGGCGCTCAACGATGCCACCGCGGTGCTCGACGGATCGACGGAGACGGCCCTGCTCGACCGGCTGAAGGCCGAGTTCGCCGGGCGCAGCCTCGTGTGGAGCCTGCACCGTCCCCGCCTCGCCTCGGCGTTTGACCGAGTGCTCGTGATGGAACACGGCCGCTTGGTCAAGCAGGGACCTCCAGCCGAGCTCGAAAAACCCGGCAGCCCATTGGCGCCGTTACTGGCTGCGGAGTGATCCTTGCGCAATATACGGGTGGCGAGGCCGCCCCCCTTTCTTGTGCATCGCATCCATAGTCTCTGTAACCACCCGTTGCGGGTGGCGGAGCGGTGTCGGCGATCAATCGCTCGTATAAATGATCGGATAGATGTAGCAGCTCCAGCGTCGTCCGGCGAAGACGCCGTAATGGCCGACGCCGGTCTGGAGATGGTTACGCTTTATGTAGGGTCTGATGCCGCTGCACAATTCTTGCGTCGCCAAT
>VAZT01000529.1 GCA_005884825.1 Alphaproteobacteria bacterium | reverse complement strand
GAAATACAGCCGCGACAACCGCTGGAATTATTTCGGTCTGGTCAACGAGCCGTGTTTTACGAAGGCGACCGGACCGAACCCGCAGCGCTATGGTCTGTGGCTCGACGCGCGCGACCCCAATTGCCCCCCCGACCCGTTCGCGAATGCGGAGAAATATCCCGGTGTCGCGGTCGGTGCGCGCGGCAAGAACATCCCGGCGGGGTCCTATTACGGATACCCGACCGGGATCGTCGGTCTGCGGCTCTTCCCCAATCCCGAGTTCGACGAGGCCGCAGCAAAAGAATGGAATCCCGAGCGGTTCTACAACGATCCCAACTATTACCTGTCGAAGGAGCTGGTCCGGCCCTACCGCGTCGGCGTTTCCTGCGGCTTCTGTCACATCAGTCCCAACCCCGAAAAGCCGCCGGCGAATCCCGAGGCGCCGCAATGGGAGAATTTGAGTTCGATTGTAGGTGCACAATATTTCTGGGTCGATCGCATCTTTGCTTGGAACGCGGACCAGTCGACCTTTTTCTTTCAGTTCCTGCATACGGCGCGCCCCGGCTCGCTCGATACGTCGCTGGTGTCGAGCGACAACATCAACAATCCGCGCACCATGAACGCGATCTATAATCTGCCGGCCCGGCTCGAGGCGGCCAAGCGCTGGGGCCGCGAGACCTTGGGACCGGACAACCTCGCCAACAAGCAGTTCAACGATTTTGTTACCCAGGGCCCGCTTACGCAGTTTTTCCAGCCGCCAAATACGGTGTTGACGCCGCATGTGCTGAAGGACGGTTCGGATTCGGTCGGCGTGCTCGGCGCGTTGAACCGGGTCTATCTGAACATCGGCCTGTTCAGCGAGGAATGGCTGCGCCATTTCAACCCAGTACTCGGCGGCAAGCCGGTTACTCCGATCGCGATCACGACGGCGCGCGCGAATTCCTCGTACTGGGATGCGACCGAGGCGCAGACACCAGACATGGCATTGTTTTTGCTGAAAGCGTCGTATCCGCACAAGCTGAAGAATGCGCCCGGCGGGGCCGCCCATCTGAACGATCCGCCCGATATGGTCAACCAGGGCAAGGTCGTCTTCGCCGAGAATTGCGCGGCCTGCCATTCCAGCAAGGCGCCGCAGCCGCCGGTGGCGACCAATCCGGCCGCGTGCATCGGCTCCGGCTATCTCGACTGCTGGAACCGCTATTGGGAATGGACTCGGACCAGCGACTTCAAGCAGCAAATGCGGCAGATCGTCAATGCCGACGATTTCCTCGACAACAATTACATGTCGAACGACATGCGCGTGCCGGTGACGTTGCTGCAGACCAATGCCTGCGCCCCACTGGCGACCAATGCAATCGCCGGCAACATCTGGGACAATTTCTCGTCGGCCTCGTACAAGGATCTGCCCTCGGTCGGCGCGATCACCGTGTACAACCCGTTCACCGGGGCGCCGCAGCAGTATCAAATGCCCGCGGGCGGGCGCGGCTACACCCGCGTGCCGTCATTGGTCAGTGTGTGGGCGACCGCACCTTTCCTGCTGAACAATAGTGTCGGCCGCTTCAATCCGAGCCCCTCGGTCGAAGCCCGCATGGCTTCGTTCGATGATTCGATAACAAAGATGCTGTGGCCCGAAAAACGCGAGAAGGATGCCGTGCTGGGTGACAAGATCCCCGGCGTCATCGACCGGACGAATGTCACAAGCTGGCTGCGCGTCCCGACCGGCTATCTGCCCGACGTGCTCAAGGACGCGCAGGATGTATTGCAGCTGATCGCGCCGAAGCTATTCGATCAGGGCGGGCTCGAGATCGGGCCGATCCCGGCCGGGACGCCGGTCGATCTGCTGGCCAATTTCGACCCGCTGCCGCAATCGACAAATTTCCGCGAACGTCTGGCGCATGACAAGGCGGTAGTAAAGGCGGTGGTCCAGCTCGTGCGTGACCTGAAGGCATTGCCGCCGAACGCCACGGACGAGCAGGCGCGCCAGGTATTCTCGAACGTTGGGGAGCAGCTCTTCGCACTGAGCAAATGCCCGGATTACGTCGTCAACCGCGGCCATTACTTCGGCTCCAACCTCGGTGACGCCGATAAAAGGGCGCTGATCGCCTTCCTCAAGACGTTCTGATCTCCCTCTCCGCTCTCGCGGGCGAAGAGGGCAAAGGCTCGGGGCACATTGAGAGGCTATTAATGAGCAATGGTGGTGCGTTCGATTACATCGTGGTTGGCTCCGGCGCCGGAGGCGGGACGCTCGCCGCGCGGCTCGCCGAGGCCGGGCGCTCGGTGCTTCTGTTGGAGGCGGGCGGCGATCCGCGGCAACTGTCGGGCACCAATGACGATCAGCCCGGCATCAACCGTCTGCCCGATGATTACGACGTGCCGTCGTTCCACGGCTTTGCCAGCGAGAACGACGCGATGCGGTGGGACTTCTTCGTTCGGCACTATGCCTCGGACGAGATGCAGCAGAAGGATCCGAAATACCGCAAGGAGTATCGGGGCTCCCCGGTGGACGGCGTTGGGATGGGATCGCCCGGATGACCGGGGACCAGTCATGGGATGCCGACAATATGCGGCGGTACTTCATGCGGTTGGAGAACTGTCACTATCGGCCGCTCGAACGCGCGCTGGCGGCGGCGGGCCCGAACCCGTCCCGCCACGGCTGGCACGGCTGGCTACAGTCGGAGATCGCAATCCCAAAGGCCGCGGTGCGCGATTTCGGGCTGGTTCAGGTATTGCTCGAGTCGGCGCACGAGGCGTTCGACGATATTGGGCAGCCGATCGAACGTCTTCTCGACCTTGTCGAGGCCAAGGCCGATCCAAACGACTGGCGCCTGGTGACGGAGAACGCAGTGGGTGTGCGCTATACGCCGCTCGCGACGCGCGGTCACGCGCGGATGGGCGCGCGCGAGCGAGTGTTGGAGACCGCACGGCAATACCCTGACCGCCTCCGGATCGAGCTCGACGCGCTCGTCACGCGGGTGCTGCTCGACGAAAGCAATCGCGCCACCGGCGTCGAATACCTGAAGGGCGAGCGGCTCTACCGCGCTCATGGCCAGCCGGCGACCTCAGAGGGTGAACTCCGCCAGGTACAGGCTGCGCGCGAGGTCATCCTCTGTGGCGGCGCGTTCAATACGCCACAACTCCTGATGTTGTCGGGGATCGGGCGCCGCGACGTATTGGAGCCGCTCGGCATTCCAGTGAAGGTGGAGCTGCCCGGGGTCGGCAAGAATTTGCAGGACCGCTACGAGGTCGGCGTCGTCAACCGCATGAATTTCGACCGCTGGAACATCCTCGAAGGCGTCACCTTCAGCCATGGCGATCAGGCCTATCGTGACTGGGCCGACAAGCGCGAGGGGCTCTATACCAGCAATGGCGCAGTGCTGGCGGCGATCCTCAAATCACACGCCGAGCGCCCGCTCCCCGATTTGTTCTGCTTTGCGCTGGTGGGCCTGTTCGGCGGGTACTTCCCCGGCTACTCCTCGCTCGCCGTCACTAAGCCCAATTATCTGACCTGGGCGATCCTGAAGGCGCATACCGAAAATTGCGCCGGCGAAGTCGCGCTGCGCAGCGCGGACCCGCGCGATACGCCGCTGATCAACTTCCATTATTTCGAGGAGGGCAGCGACAAGGCGGGCGAGGACCTCGACTCCGTCGTCGCCGGCATCCGCTTTGTGCGCAAGCTGACGGCAAAGCTCAAATCAGAGGGGGCGATCGCCGAAGAGGAAGAGCCGGGCGAAGCGCGCCAGAGCGACGACGAGCTGAAGGATTATGTGCGCAGCACGGCATGGGGGCACCATGCTTCGTGCAGCTGCCCGATCGGGCCGCGCGGCAGCGGCGGCGTAATCGATGGCGACTTCCGGGTGCACGGCACCCAAGGGCTGCGCGTCGTCGACGCCTCGGTGTTCCCGCGCATTCCGGGGTTTTTCATTGTCAGCGCCGTCTACATGGTCGCCGAAAAGGCGGCGGACGCAATCCTCGCTTCGTGAACGGCGGTTCAATGATGCAGGTGGAAACTTTCGACCAACGGGTTGAGTTTCTGCGCGCGTTCCAGAAACATCCGACCGTCGGCCCCTTCGTATATCTTTGCGGCGCGGAGCAACAGATGCGCATCGGCGACGCCTGAAGCGAGGGCCCGGTCGATCCAGCTGCGCGCCTCCGCGAACTCGGCATTACGGTAGAGTGCCCAGGCGAGCGCCGACTGCGTCGCGAAATTCTCTCTCAGCTGCAGATCTGCGCGCGCCCAGGTAACCGCCGCGGCGCCGTCTTTCGCCACGTCCGCGTAGTAGTCCGTGAGGTGATGATAATAATGCACCTCGCCGCGCTGCGCCGATTGCAGATAGCCGGCAAGCGCTCTCCCCTGCCAATAGCGCGCCGCTTCCGGTTGCTCGGCAATTTCATACAATTCCGCAATCGCCTGCTGCAAGTCGGGGCGGTGATTGGCGGCGCCGAGCCGTCCGAACAGCTCGATCGCCTCTGCGTGCCTGCTCTCGGCGCCCAGTAGTTCGGCTTGGTATTCTCCGACCAGCCAATATCCCGGATATGCGGCCTCGGCGATATCATAATGAGATCGCGCCTCCGGGTAACCGCCTCGCGAAAAGGCGAGGAAACCCCGCTGCACTTCGAGCCAGGCGTAGGACCGCATTTCTTTGGCGGTCAATTCGTCTTCGGCCTCCCGATAGAGCCGGTCGGCGCCTTCGAGATCGCCCGTCTTGCCGCGAAAATACGCCAGGCGGGCAAGGCCGCTCCACGACCGCTCGGCCTCGATCGCCGCAGTGTACCCGGTCTCGGCCTCCCGGTAACGTCCGTACTGAAAATCGAGATCGGCGCACACCAAGCGGGCTTCGATGCAGTGATCCGCCGTCGGGATCGCAAGAAGAGCCGCCTCGACATCGGCTAGCCTGTGAAGCTTGAAGGCGACATTCGCCTTCAGCAGATAAAGATCTCCCCGATGCGTGAGCAACGGCACGGCCCGCTCGATTGCCCGCTCGACCGCAGTCAATTTCGACAGATCGCCGGATATCGAGGCATGCTGGTAAAGACAATAGATATATCGGGTCAGGCGCTCCGGGTCGGTGGGAGGCGAGAACGGATCCGCAATGCTCAGATTGGCGATGTCCTGCGCGATGCGCTGCAGTTCGGCCCGATACCCCGCCATCGGAATTGGTTACAAAAAGGGTGACGATAATTTGCTGTCGCCGTCGAAGATCACCACGGCTCCGCCAGGTAGGGGAAGTCGGGCAGAAATTCCTTGTCGTTTTTCAGCGGATTGGGAGGCGTCTTCGGCTCGATCGGGGCATTGCTCCAGAGCGCCGGGTCGTTCAATAGCTCGACATGGTACCGCTTGCCGTTGAGGCTGGCGCTCATGTCCAGAAACGTCGACAAGAAGCGCGTCGCCACCTGATCCTCCAGTCGCCGCCCGAACGGCCATGTGCCGGTGGTGTCCAGGTCGATCGAGTTCACATTGGGGATGAAGATGTCGATGGGGCGCCGCAGCGGTATCGGCAATCCTTTCGGGTTCCAGGCATCGTCGGGCATGTTGAGCTCCTGAAACAGGATCTTTTTAACGCGCGGGAAGGCGTCAACGACGTCGCCCAGTTGACGGTTGTCCTCGCGCTCGCTCAGCGCCGCGTCGGCGAAAGCCTGACCGTCCGTGTCGACCAGCTTGTATTTCTTCAGTTCGTCGTCGAGCGTGAACGCATCCAATAAAACATGCGGATGTTCGATCCAGAGTGGATCGTCGGGAATCGACTCGACCTTGCTCGACGCCTTCAGTACCCAGCTTTCGCCCCAGGCGTTGACGATGCGGTGCTCGGCAGGCTTGTCGGTCAGAAAAGCCACCGGCAATTCGAGAATGATTGCATTGCAGTTCTGGCCC
>VAZT01000115.1 GCA_005884825.1 Alphaproteobacteria bacterium | reverse complement strand
GGTCATTATCCAACGGTGGTACGCTACCACCGAGGCAACTCGCGGCCTCTTTGAGCCCTCGCAAGACCGCGCTCCGGCGCGAGCAGCGGCAAAGGCACAGCAGTTTTCTTTTCAGATTTCGGCTGTTTCGGCTTTTTAGCTTCCCGATTGGATCTTCTCTGCCCTTTCGCCATAAGTCTTTCCTTTCTATTTCATTCCGAAGTAACCTACAAAACACAATATGGGGAGGATTTCGAATCCCGCACCGCAAATCCGAAAAGTTCAAAGTCTTTTAGGAGCCGCCTCAGGCTATGTTCTGTGACTCGCGTCAGCCTCGCTGGCGGAGGAAGCCGGGTTCGAACGTTCGGTGCCCCGCCCCGAAAGATAGCTGACGCTGTCGAGACTCGCCTTTTGGTCTCGCGGCATCTCTGCGGCCCGAAGCTCGCTCGGCAAAATTTTCGGCGATCTAATCGAGCGCGTCAGGTTTGCAAGGACTCTCCGCTGGAGGGAAGTGGATCCGAACTTCCGGTTCCGCGATGCGCTCTCATCGTCAAGAGCGTGGCCCTGGTCGCGCCGCCTGATTCGCCGGGAGTGGCGGCTCCTTGAATGACCGCCTTACGACCCCGATCGGTTGGTGGGCCGGCAACTGCTCGGCTGACCCGCCGCGAGGATCGATCGGCCCAACTCGAACGCGGCCCCGAAAACCTTGGTAATCGTGCTGCAGCGAAGTATCGGTTCCTAAACGGCTCAGCCGCGTCTGCCGTCTGTCCAGACCGCTCGAGCCGAGTTACGAAGTCTAGGTCCTCCATCAACGTTATGAGGCGCTTTAGGCGTTCGATGTTGTCATTCTCTTGAGTTCGGCCAGGATCGGCATTTCCTCAAGGTCCTCGGGGCTGAGGCGCGTCCAGTCGATGCCCGTCGGTGCAACGCTGGGGCACTTGATGCGGATCGCGTGGGTTGGCGTCGCGATCACACTGAGCGGCTGATCAGTGGGGTCTCGGGGCACGGACGCGACGACCTGGAGGTCGTGCACGGTCGTAGCCACAGGCATCGGCGGATGACCGAGCTCGCGCAGGATGGCGAATTCCAGGTCGCTGTAGCCTTCGCCCTTGCCACAGCGCCGCCCATCGCGCGTGACCGCGACGGAGCCGCAGACGATGGCGTCGAGCCATGGCATGTCCACGAGGGCTACCTCCTCTGACCAGCGGTCGCCGCGCGACAAGCTTGCGGCCTCGTTGATCCTGTCGGGCGGAATACGGCGCGGATCGAGCTTCTTGAAGGCGCCGCGCAATCTGGGCGTCGGTACGAAGACGGTGATGCCACGGCGCAGCGCCTCGGCTCGCAACGGGCGTTGCGGTGAATCCGGGTTGACCTTGATGGCTGTGGCGCTCTTCCACGGCTCGATGTTAAAGAGCCGTGCGGCCGCCACCTCGGCACCCGCGAAATTCGGGATACGGCCGTGTGGCGGAAACGGAAAACGCGCCTCGCCCTCAGCGACAAGCCTGTCCCAGACCCACTGCCGCGCGGCGCTCTTGTCAGCGAAGTCTCGGGCCATGACCGAATTGGAGCAGCGCGTCCTGGTGATAGTCAAGGCGCAATCTGCTTGATGAAAAACCTCGGGAGAGATCCTCGCCTCGCAGACGTCTCACTCGTCGATCGAGAAGCGCAGGCTCCAATGCGTTCAAGGCTGCGCTACGCTCGTTCGCGCGCACCTGGATCGTCGACCTCAAGGGGCGCGACATCCGCATGACGGGCAGGCAGAGCCGCCCCCGACCGCAATCCAAATAGCGTTGTGGCGGAGGAGCGTCCAGGTTGACCGCATCCATGCTATCGAGTAGCGCCCGAGCCGATCGGCGTTGACAGGCGATGTTCGGGGCGGTCCCAATAGCATGTGCGCCCTTTCCATGTCGTCGATCAGATACTGTGAGGTGGCACGATGGCTGTCAGCTTTTCGGACCTACAGCTCGCGTTCGAATTCGTGAGCAGCGGCGGCATGGGCGAGAATGAAGCCTATCTCGACCGGCGGTCGGGCAAGATCTATTGGCATTCTAAGGTCGGCGACAACGACGAGGAATTGCCCGACGATATCGACGAGGAGAATTACATTTCAATTCCGGACAAGAGAGAGCTCGATCTTGGCAAGCCTCTGGTCTTGGATTTCGCTCGTGAGTTCCTCCCCGATGACTACGACGAAGTTCGCCACATCTTCAGCCGAAGAGGTGCTTACCGCCAATTTAAGGAGTTGCTGGTGCAGCGGGGCGCCCTCGAACGGTGGTACGATTTCTCGAACAAGTCCGAGGAAACGGCTTTGCGGGAGTGGTGCGCGGAGAACGGGATCGAAACCAGCGAGACCTGAGGTCACGCTGTTGCTATCTACCGGTGGCCTTGACGAGCGCGGGGTACGCTGGAACCGTCCAACTCCTTGCTCAGTCGAGCACTGATCCGTCTCAGAAGGCCGGTCTGCGCAACATGATGAGAATGGCGGAACCGAAAGTTCGAATCCACTCCCCTCCAGCGGGGAGTCTGCAAAACTTCGGTTCCTGGTCAAAGGCCGTTGATCTGCGGTAGGTAGGTCGCCGCGCAGCGGGGTCTGAAAATCCCATCGCTAAGGAGCCTCGGTCGGGAGGTCCGTCTCTTGCGCTCTGTTCGTGGTTCATGTGGAGCACACGAGGACGAACGGCGCCCATGTGTGCTGTCCGGAAATCGTCAAAAATCGTTCGTCGGGGCGGCGGTCGCTGTTTCGTGGGCCGCCAACCCGCGCAGTGATCCTTAATTGCTGCTGGCCTGATCGGAGGTCGGCGATGTAACTTCATCTCAGCTCGGCAGCGTTGAGGTTGGATCGCCGGCATCACAACCGCTGTGCATTCCTCTCCTGCCCTACGAAAACAGGGGAATGCGGTGGTTTTCGGATTGACAGGCCCGCCTGCCGACGAGGTCTTCAGAGAAATCCGTGCAGCGCAAGTAAGCTCGGTATTTCGGCAGATGCCGATCGCGCTGGCGGTCAATACCGTAAATGCCGCGTTAACGGCAATTGTGTTGCAGAGGCTGGCGGGTGTGATCTTGCCTTTCGGCTGGCTTTGCGGCGTCGTGCTGGTCACGGCTGGACGTCTGGTGCTATGGCTGCGATATCGCCGCGCGAGTCCCAGCGAAAAAGACGACCCTCAATGGCCGCTGCTCGCGACCGGCGGTTCGCTGCTGGCGGGCTTGTGCTGGGGTCTGGGCGGGCCGGTTCTGTTCCCCATCCTGCCGGTCCTCGGGCAGATGTTCCTGACCATCGTCATCGGCGGCATGTGCACGGGCGCAGTGGTGACCAGCGCTTCGCACCTGCCGACCATTCTTGCCTTCCTGCTCTCGGCGAGTTTGCCAGTCGCGATCCTGTTTTTCTGCCAAGGAACGCTTACCGGCAGCGCATTGGGGGCGATGGTCCTGGTCTTTGTAGCAGCGCTCGCGCTCGCGGCAGTACACTTTAACCGTTTCTTAGCCGATACTACGCGACTGCGAATTGAATTGAGCCGCGCCAACCTTCGCCTTCAAGCAGAGATCGCGGAACGGCAGGCCACTGAGGCGGCTCTGCGCCAAGCGCAAAAGCTCGAGGTAATCGGTCAGTTGACCGGGGGGATCGCCCACGATTTCAACAATCTGCTTACGATCGTCAACGGCAATCTGACTCTGGCAATGGAGCGGATAGGCGAAAATTCCGCCGGCGTGCCACTGCTGCGGGGTGCTTTGCAGGCCGCCGAACGGGGAGGCGCGTTGATCCACCGTTTGCTGGCTTTCGCGCGCAAGCAGCGCCTCGATCCAAAACCCGTGAATCTGAGTCACCTCGTGGCCGGCATCGAAGACTTGATACGGCGCACATTGGGGGATCGGATTGGCCTTGCGATTGCCAGCGACCCCGATCTTTCACCGGCACGCGTCGATGCCAACCAGCTCGAACTCGCGATCCTCAACTTGACGATCAATGCTCGCGACGCCATGTCTGGCGGCGGGTCGCTACGGATCGAACTGCAGAATAGCCGAACCGGCGATCGTTCTCCGCCAGAGCTGTCGCCGGGAGATTATGTCGTCGTATCGATCAGCGATACCGGGACCGGCATGGACGAGGAAACGCTCGCGCGAGCATTTGAACCCTTCTTTACGACCAAGGAATTGGGGATTGGATCCGGCCTCGGCCTGCCGATGGTCCAAGGCTTTGCCGCTCAATCCGGAGGCGCTGTGCGGATCCGGAGCGAACTGGGTGGGGGGACCACGGTGGAGCTCTGGTTGCCGCAGGCAGACGAACCGCCCCTGAAAACACCCGTCCCATCCGCTGCCTGTTCGCCGTCGCGTTAGGCCGCGATCGTTTCGCAGGATGAAGTGTAAATCCGTCAGAAGCGAAGGGTTGCAGACAGCGATACGATATCGAGGTGGTTTGAGTACTGGCCGACGAGCAAATCGCCCATCTGCGAGGCCTCGTTTATCAACGGATTTGGCGAGAAAATATGAACATATGCGGCATCGAAGCGGAGATCCGGCGTCCAGCTATAGCCTAGTCCGAAGGCGAGCCAATACCGGTCCGAGTCCGGCAGGCGCGCCGTCCGAAACTGGTCGCGGACGGGGGTGGGATCAAAGGCCAGACCGCCGCGGAAAGTCCAGTTGGGGTCGGGCCGCCAAGTCGCCCCGATACTGCCAAACCAGGTGCCGTGCCATTGCTCCGGCTGGCTACTCAAAATTGAGCCGTCGGACCGTTCGATCTGAAGAGTTTTGACGACCCTCCAGTTCGTCCACTGAACTTCCGCCAATAGCGTGATGTCAGGCGGGAGCTCATGAGACGCTGCCAGGCTCACGATATCGGGGGTCTTGAGGTCGGCGCGAGCAGGGGTATTCCGAAATTGCGGGCTGACCGCCAGCGGGGCCGGAACCGTAAACTCGGCCGTCCCCTCGATTCGATGGCTAACCTGCGAGCGATAGCTCGCTCCCAGCCGAGTGCCTGCCGAGATCTCTACCAGAGCACCGACGGTGTAGCCGACGGACCATGAGGCGCCGGTAACCTTGGCAAGGCCATCGGGGAGGGTCAATCCAGCCGGCAGAGACGGATTGGCAAGGTGTACAACCGTCGTCGAATTGATGGCGTTGGTAAACTCGGCGCCGGCATGTTGTATTGCCGGCCCACCGCCGATGGAGAACCAGTCCGAGACCCGATAGGCGACGTTTGGATTGATGTTGATTGTCGCTATGTCGGATCTGATCGCCTGGTAGCGCCCGACCCAGTCGCTCTGGTATTGTGTCTGGAGGCCGAAGGGCGCGGTCAACGCGAGCCCGACCTTCAGATCGGGTGAGGCATCATAGAACCCGTAAGCCGCAGGAACGGGCTGAGCACCCACCGCATCGCCGCCATTCCCGCCGCTGATAGGTTGCCGTGCGGCAGTGAGGCCCATTCCGGAAAACACTGCCGACGGAATTATGATGCCGATGTCGCCCGACACTTGATTACCGGAAAGGCCAATCATTCCCGCCGGATTGTTGGCGATGATGCTCGGATCTTCACTTGAGGTCGCCGCACCCGCAAAGGCATTGCCGAGCGCTGCAGCGCTGTTCTCGCGTATTTGGAACCCCGATCCCCAGGCTTCCCCGAAGAATGCGAGTGTCGTCGTGGCAACTGCGATCTCGATCGCCAGCCATCTGACCCAATCGTTCACGGCGTCCCCCGCAACGTGTCGCCACAAAATGGCAAAACGGAGCGCCGGACACAATATTAACCTAGTTTACCTGCGAAGCGGCGGAAAGCCGGCCGATCCCTTCGACCTCCAGCGATTCATCGCAGCGCGGGCCCCGGTGTTCGCCTCTGAGGAACAGCTCGAGCCGGGAGCTGCTCACGAAAGAGGTCGGCCTCTGCGGGCTATGAATTCAGAAGGCCTCCGACGCCCTCTGACGAGCTGCGTCGTGTAATGCCGCTCCTTGGTCCTTGTCGCTCTACGACGTTGACGATCCAGGCGACCCGTCGTCTGAAGCTCACGCCTTCCTCGGGACGTTAACCATTTTACCTCTTGACATCGTTAGTTACATTCTGTCACAAATGCCGACGACCTACCGATCGAAGCCGACGAGAGGCATGCGGCAATTTCGATAAACACGGCTCATCCGATTTTCCGTAGTAGAGAGGGGTGGATCATGCCTGAGAACGATTGTGAGGCGGTTGCAGAAATTATCCGCACCGGAGGGAATTACGCGCTGCCCAATTGCCTGCGTCCTGCCGACCCGCGGCTTCGTTGATGCCTGCCGACTGGGTTCCATTGGAAGACCATGCGGTTGCGGATGACGGCTTCGCCAAGATGCCGTTGCTCACAATTCAAAGGCCCCCCACAGTAACATCACTCGTTAGTCATACAGTGCAGCCAATGCCCGAGGCCATCACTGCACCCGCACCGGTTACGCTAATAACTGGTCTTGTTTTTGACGCTCGGGGTTGAGCGGCGGATTTCGCTGCCTGACCTCTGCCTACGATTCTCTGACCCAACATGCAAGGAAATTGGCGATGAATGCTGACCATTTTGAAGGGATTTCGGATTGCTGGTCATCGGAAGAGCAACCTGCCCCGTATTATCGCACAACAGCCGCGCGAGCCCGCAGGCTTCAGGCAGACGCCACCACGCCCAGAGTGAAACAGTATCTCGACAAGATGATTGCTCATTGTGAACGGTTGGCGGGCAAAGTCGAGCCCCGCGTCTCTCCCTCTCGATCGGCGACCATCGGGAGATCCGGAGGCTTGATGATTGGGCCGAGGTCTTCGAAATTGATGAGCAGGAGCTATTGATTATAGAAGAGGGAGTGTCTTTCGAGAGTTCCTCAGCGCTGGCCAGCCACGCGCCCTTTCTGGCGAGGCCGCTAATGGGCAACCGTGTCTCGGGTATGAGAGGAGGTCGGGTGAGGGACGGAATGTGCGCCCACGGGGCTCCCGGACAGGCATTGTCAACTTAAGGAACCTCTGCATAAGCCAGCTGCAATGATCGTGATATAATATTTGGCGGGGTAAATTGCTGCATTGGGTTGGGGGATGAAGCAGTTGACGCTCGCGGCAGTTGGGTTTGAGCGCTACGCCAAAACGACGCGGCGGGCAGCATTTCTTGCCGAGATGGAGCGCATTGTGCCGTGGTCGGCGCTGTGCGCGCTGATCGAGCTATTCTATCCCAAGCCGGACAATGGCCGCCCGCCGGTCGGGGTCGAGCGGATGCTGCGTATCTATTTCCTGCAGCAGTGGTTCCAATCTGTCGGACCCGGCGGTGGAAGAGGCGCTCTATGATTCGTCGGCCATGCGGCATTTTGTCGACATCGACCTCGGCCGCGAGCCGGTGCCCGACGAGACGACGATGTGCCGCTTCCGTCATCTGCTCGAAGCGCACGATCTGGGCCAGCGACGAAGTGCAGCGGCATTTGGCGGCGAATGGACTGAAAGTGGCCACCGGCACAATTGTCGATGCGACGATCATCAACGCGCCGTCCTCGACCAAGAATGCCGACAAGGCACGCGACCCCGAGATGCACCAGACCAAGAAGGGCAACCAGTGGTATTTCGGCATGAAGGCGCATTTGGGGGTGGACAGCCGCACCAAGCTGATCCACGCCGTGGCGGCCACGCCGGCCAATGTCGCCGACAGCACGGTGCTGCCCGAGCTGTTGCATGGGCAAGAGACCCGGGTGTGGGGTGATCAGGCCTATCGCGGCCAGCGGGCGGTGATCCGGAAGCATGCCCCCAAGGCCCGAGATTTCACCAATCGCCGCTATCGCCACCGCGGTGTCGTGGATGAGCTCGAGCGGCGGAAAAACCGCACCAAATCCAAAGTGCGGGCCCGGGTCGAACATCCGATCGGGGTCATCAAGCGGTGTTCGGCTTTGCCAAGGTACGCTATCGCGGACTGAAGAAGAACACGCATCGCCTGCTGGTCACCTGCGCGCTGGCCAATCTGTTCATGGCGCGCCGGCAGCTATTGCGCTGCAAGGGGCGTAATGTGTCCGCAACCAGGCCAGCGACCGTGCAGCAGCCCCAATACGGCATCCACGCGGCCCAATAAACCCGTTTTCACCGCCAGTGAGCAAATCGCCTTGCTCTATATCCAAACTCCACCCCTTATTCAGACGTTCCTTAACTCGGTCGAGTCGACCTTCTTGGCCCTCTCTCTTTGAGAGGGGGCAGCCCTATAGGCGTGCCAAAGACTTCTCTGCACCGGACCGCCGCGCCACCCACGGCAAGAGGACACCACCCCTGCTTAAGTTGACAATGATCGCGAAAATCGATCGGCGGCAGGTCGTCGATGTCCGCCGCGGTCCACACCGCGACGACTATCGGCACGGCCAGTGCAGCGGCCACGTTTACGGACCGCAGCACGGCATTCGCATAAGCCGAGCGCACGATGCGCATATGCAGCTGATGCCGGAAGCCGATATCGCCGACGAAGGCCCCTTGCCCGGGTCATCAACGGCGCATCCTCCAGCCGAACCACCGACTGTCCGAGAATGCGGCGCGCTGAGCGAGAGGCGACGGGAATGGGCTTCACCGGCCTACTATAGCAAACGCGATGTCCCGAGTTCGGTAATGATGCCGGCGAGGCTCGGTGAGGGAGTGATCGCAATGTTGCCGCGTTCGCCGTGGCCGACGATCACACCGGCCCCAGGGGCGGAGCTGCGCGAGGTCTCGCGGAGGTGGTAGAGGGCGCAACCTTGGCGCTGGCCAAATTCGGCGCGGCAGTCGGTGCAAATTCGGCGCGGCAGTCGGTCAGGTGCTTGCCGTCTCCCATGGCCCGCACACCCGCGCGAAAACCCAGGGTCGCGCTGCTTCCTGGTCGACGGGCGGCCGAAAAATTTGGCGAGGTACCGATGGTTCGAAGCCCCTTTCCTCCAGCAAAGAGTCTGCGAACTTTCGGTCCCTGAGCGGCGGACGGATCGGCGTGAGAACAACGGCGCCTGTGCGGATTGATGGCCATCCGTGAGAACTTGTGCGATCTCCCTCGGGCATCGCTGAAGGAGATGGTAGAGGAGATCAACGGTGAACAACCCACGCTGTTCCGGTGGGTCATTCACTGGCCTGCCGCCTTATATCAGCGACCGGGCTATCACATCGGTACGGCCTTGTGGTTCGTCGGCAGGAGGGGTGGAGTGGGTAAAGGCACGCTCCTTCAGATCCTGTCTCAGCTGCTGGGCGACTGCTATATCGGCAAGCTCGATGCGGATGAGATGTGCAGGGGTTGGACGACCTCGCGGCGGTCGGCGCAAAACCCGCAGCTTCGGGCGCTGGTCAGCACAGATCAAGATACTCGCCGACGACTTCGCCGCTCCCAAGCGCGGGGCATCAACGCGAGTTCTGGCACATCGTCACCGGCATTGTGTTCCTCTTTCCGCCGTGACGGGTTTCTATCCCCTCGGGTGCAGGGCAAGGGCATACGCACCAACAGAATCGCGTCGCTCGCGACCGCGATTGATTTTCGGCTTACTGCGCTGGCACGGCTTGAGCGCGATAAAAAGGGCGGGCAAGCTCTCCCTAAGCCGGCGAAGCCGGACCCAAACAGGCTAAAATAGGCGCAGGAGCCGCGCGAGCGCTTCGCCGGGATGCTCTCCTGTTATGACCAGGATCATCGTCACCGGCACGCTGCCGAGCCACCTCTGGCGGCGGAATGCTTGGCGGAACGCTTGCGGAACGGTCATGTTCGGTGCGGCAGCGCACTGCTCCATGACCTGGTAAACATTGCCATTGATCTGGCTCAACCACATGGCACCGTCGGGCGCCCGTTTGCGTTCGGCGGGATCAACCGCCCTCGGCAAAATCCGGGAACAATGTCATTCCGCCATCAATAAAAATCGTCGCGCCGACGACATAATCGGACTG
>VAZT01000528.1 GCA_005884825.1 Alphaproteobacteria bacterium | reverse complement strand
ATGCACCAATACGGCACCACCCGCGAGCAATTGGCGGCGGTCGCCGTGGCGGCGCGGGAATGGGCATTGCTCAACCCGGCGGCCTGGGAAAAGAAGCCGCTGACGATCGACGAAGTGTTGTCGGCGCGCATGGTGAGCTATCCGTTTACCGTACGCGATTGCTGTCTGATCACCGATGGCGGCGGCGCGGTGATCATGACCACCGCCGAGCGCGCCCGATCGCTCAAAAAGCCGCCGGTCTATGTCCTCGGCTGCGGCCAGGCGATCACTCATGCCAATATTTCGAGCATGCCGGATCTGACGGCAACCGGGGCACTTCAGTCGGGGCGTGCGGCTTACGAAATGGCGCAGCTCTCTCCCGGCGACATCGACGTCGTCGAGCTGTACGACGCCTTCACGATCAACACGATACTTTTCCTCGAGGATCTCGGCTTCTGCCCGAAAGGCGAGGGAGGAGCATTCGTATCAAACCGCCATATCGCGCCCGGCGGCGGCCTGCCGGTCAACACCAATGGCGGCGGCCTCTCCTACTGCCACCCCGGCATGTACGGACTGTTTCTGTTGATCGAGGCGGCGCGCCAGCTGCGCCGCGAATCCGGCGCCCGCCAGATCGCCGATTGCGAGACCGCGATCGCGCACGGCAATGGCGGCGTGCTGTCGTCGCAGAGCACGGTGATCCTCGGAACAGCGGCAACCGTTTGATTGAAGAATGAGGTAGTGAGACAGTGAGCTCCCGAACCGATTCACTATCTCGCTGCCTCACCGTCTCATTGTGAGTTTCTCGGAGGGTGAAATGGCGGAAGGCGCGCTGGTTCGTTTTGAGAATGTGGATGGGATCGGGGTCATCACGGTCGACAACCCGCCGGTCAATGCGTTGAGCCCGGGGGTGCCCGAGGGCATCGTCGAGAGTGTCGAGCGCGGCAACGCCGACCCGGCGATCAAGGCGATGGTGCTGATCGGCGCCGGCCGCAGCTTTATCGCCGGCGCCGACATCCGCCAGTTCGGCACCAACCGTCCACCGCCGGTCCCGGGCAGGCGTCCGCACCAGATCCT
The DNA here is from genome assembly GCA_005884825.1 of Alphaproteobacteria bacterium. Taxonomy (GTDB): domain Bacteria; phylum Pseudomonadota; class Alphaproteobacteria; order ATCC43930; family CGMCC-115725; genus AP-15. The sequence goes on along the minus strand of VAZT01000528.1, from coordinate 856 downwards.
CGACGCGAGCGCCAAGCCGGTCATCGCAGCGATCCACGGCTATGCTTTGGGCGGCGGGCTGGAGATCGCGCTTTCCGCGCATTATCGCATCGCGGTGCCGAGCGCCAAAGTGGGCCTGCCCGAGGTATTGATCGGAATCCTGCCAGGGAGCGGCGGGACCCAGAGGCTGCCTCGGCTGATCGGCCCGAAGGCGGCAATGGAGATGATCGTATCGGGCCGCCATGTTCCGGCCGAAGAAGCGAAACGGCTCGCCATCATCGACGAGCTGGTCGAGGAGGGGGCTGATCTGCGCCAAGCGGCGATCGCGATGGCGCGCCGCGTCGCCGACATCCGGCCATTGCCGCGCATTCGCGACCGCGACGACAAGCTCGCCGAGGCCAAAGCCGATCCCGGCATTTTCGACGCGATGCGCAAATCGATCGCCCGGCGCGCCCGCAACCAGAAGGCTCCCTATAATTGCATCGCCGCTGTCGAGGCTGCGTGCAATCTGCCGTTCGACGACGGCATCAGGCGCGAGCGCGAACTGTTCGACGAGCTCGAAAATTCCGCCGAGGCGCGCGCGCTCCGCTATGCCTTCTTTGCCGAGCGCGAGGTCGCTAAACTGCCGGACATTCCGCGCGACACGCCGCTGCGCCCGATCAAGACCGCGGCCATTGTCGGCGCCGGCACGATGGGCGGCGGCATCGCGATGAGCTTTGCCGAGTTCGGCTTCCCGGTGAAGCTCCTCGAAGCGAGCCCGGAGGCGCTCGACCGCGGTCTCCAGCGCATCCGCGCCAATTACGAGACCAGCATCGGGCGCGGCAGCCTGACCGAAGCCGAGATGAACTGCCGGATGGCGTTGATCGAGCCAGTCACC
>VAZT01000114.1 GCA_005884825.1 Alphaproteobacteria bacterium | reverse complement strand
CAGAACGAGCAGCGCAAACAGAAAAGTCAGCGAGCGGAATACGACGTCGCCGATCACACCGCCGCGCCGACCCGAGGCCGCTACGCGCTCAACGAATGCCGTCTCCGCCGCCACGAAGCGTCACCCAAAACCGTCAACGAGGGAGAGCGGGAGGCCCGGGGCCTCCCACCCGCAAGATCAGGACGAGTGCCCGTCCCAGACCGGCTTGCCGTCGGGTCCGACGATCTGTTTCCAGCTGTCTTCGAAAATCGCGACGGCGCTCTGCGGCATCGGGACATAGTCGAGCGATTCCGCCATTTGGGCGCCGTTCTTGTAGGCCCAATCAAAGAAGGCGAGAACCTCTTTGGCCCGGCCGGGGTGCTCCTGTTTCTTGTGCATCAAGATGAACGTCGCACCGGTAATCGGCCAGGTCTCCTGACCCGGCTGGTCGGTGAGGATCAGATAAAAGCCGGGCGCGCTCTTCCAATTCGCGTTGGTGGCGGCGGCCTGGAACACCTTGATCCCGGGCTCCAATGACGCGCCGCCGTGATTGACGAGCTTGGTGTGGATCATTTTGTTCTGCAGCGCGTAGGCGTATTCGACATAGCCGATGGCGCCCGCCGTTCGCGACGTCAGCGCCGCGACGCCCTCATTTCCCTTGCCGCCGAGCCCAACCGGCCATTGGACAGAGGTGCCCTCGCTGACCTTGTCTTTCCACTCCGGGCTCACCTTCGAGAGATAGTTGGTGAAGATAAATGTAGTACCGGAGCCGTCGGAGCGGTGAACCACGGCAATCGCCGTGTCGGGCAGCTTCATGCCGGGATTGAGCTTGCCAATGGCCGGATCACTCCATTTCGTGATCTTGCCCAGATAGATGTTGGCGATCGTCGGGCCGTCGAGCGTCATTTGGCCCGGCTGAACGCCCGGCAGATTGACGACCAGCACCTCGCCGCCGATCACCGGCGGAAATTGTGTGAGACCGTTCTTCTCCAGCTCCTCCGGCTTCAACGGCATGTCCGAAGCGCCGAAATCGACCGTCCTCGCATTAATCTGCGCGATACCGCCGCCCGAACCGATCGATTGATAGTTCATCTTCAAACCGGTTTTTGCCGAGTAGGCTTCCGCCCATTTCGCATAGATCGGGTAGGGGAAGGTGGCGCCGGCGCCGGAAATTTCGGCCGCCTGCGCAGCAAGGCCGATCGCGGTAGCCGCGGCCATCCCAAAGAGTGCGATGCGAAAAGCGTTCACGGTTTTCTCCGCCGGCAATCAGGAAGGCTGACCCGCGAGGGTCGCGACTTTCTTAACGGCGCATTCGACACCTTTTATGACACGTTTATTGCAGTTCCGTGACATCGCGACTCCCCGCGCCGCTCGCCCAGATCATGCTCATGTAGTTTTGGGGCCCGAAGGCCGGGTCGGTGTTGTCATTCCAGAGCGTCAGAGGCTCCAGGATACGGCCATCGAATCGATGACGTTGTAAGCACCGCCCGTGAGCTTCTCCTCCTTGCTCAGTTCGGGCTCAGTCAAAATTGTTCAGCAGCGGTAGCGGCTGCGCCTGGGTGATCCAGAAGCGGAGCACCGGTACGCCGCTTGGAGCGATCCGTATCAATCGGATCCATAAACAATGGCGGTGGGGTGAGATCGGTTACGACTCGGACCCGGAATTTTGGGGTCGCGGCCTGATGACCGAAGCGGTCCGCGCGGTTGTCGCTTGTGGACGCGGTCATGTCAGGTTGAACCGCATGGAAGCTTGGACCTTGCCCGGGAACGATGCCTCCGACAGGGTCCTCGTCAAGGCAGGTTTCAATTACGAGGGGACGCTGAAACAAAAGGCCTGGTTCAAGGGCGCCTTTCACGACTTTCGCATGTTTGGGCGTGTAACGGCTGACCCGATCGACTAAGCGGTCCCGGACCTTATACGGGCTTTACACTCGCCGGCAACGCAATATGAAAATCGGGTTCCGGGGTGAAGAGCTCCTGCGGCTGCGCGACGCCGCGCAAGGCGTAGCGGCCGACCGAAACCAGCCGGCTTCGCATTCCGGGACCGAGCGCGTCGGCGAAGCTCGCCGACAGCAGCAGATCCTGCTCGACTGAACGGCTCATCGCCAGGATGCGGCTGACCTCGTTGACGGCCGGGCCGATGACGGTGAAATCCAGACGATCCTTGCTGCCAACATTGCCGTAGAAGACGTCGCCGACATGCAGCGCGAGATAAACCGCAGTGGTCGGCAGGCCGGCCTGGCTCCGGCTTTCATTGAGCCTGGCGGCTCCTTGGCGCACCTGCGCCGCCGCCGCGAGCGCCGCGAGGCATGCTGACTGGCGGTTCTCGGTGGTGAAGATGGCAAGAGTGCCGTCGCCGACCAGCTTCAGCACATCGCCGCCGTGCCGATGCACGGCAGAGATCACGACTTCGGCATAGTCGTTGAGCAACGGGATGATCTGCTCGGGCGGGGAATTGTCGGAAATCTGCGTGTAGCCGTGCAGGTCGCTGTACCACAGCACGGCGCCGATCTTCTCGGCGACGCCGCGGACGATGCGGCCGCTCATCACCCGACGGGCCGGATCGCGGCCGAGATAGGTTTCGGCGAGCGTCCCGGCCATGCGCGCGAGCGCCGCCGATTTGACCGCCAGCTTGAGAAACGGGGCGAGCCGTTTCAGCGCGGCGACCGCGGCCTCGCCAAAGCCATCCGCCGCATCGCTGGACCAGGCCGAATAGACGCAATCCATCTCGCCGATCACGCCCTCGTCGGCAAACCGGTGAATGAGTGCCAAATAATCGGTCATGCCTTCGTCGCGGGCCTCCTTGAAGCTGAGAAAATCGACCGGGTCCCCGGCAGTCAGGCGGCGCCGCAGCATCTTCTCGCCCGATTGCAGGAGATGAAAGAACACGCTGCGCCGCCAGCTTTCCGCCGCCTCGCCCTCATTCGTGCGTCCGTATTCCCTAATCTCGGCCGTCTCCGGCCTGTCGGAGCGCCACAGGAAAGCGCGGCCTTCGTAAATCGGGTGAAGCGTGTCGAGGATAACGAGGGCGCGTGCCAACGGCACCCCGGCTTCGACAACGCGTCTGCAGAACCCGGCCATCAGCTCGGTTTCGCTGCGGCCGATCAGCCCGGCCTCGGTCACCCACCCGGCGAGTTCGTTAAAAGTCGTCTCGTTCATATCTAGTTTCTCTTCCCAGCCGCATCAGGTGGTGATGGTCTGCGGCGTAAAGCCGGCTATCCGGGGCTGCTCCGTCCCCAAGGGCACGCCCGACCAACACCAAGGCAGTGCGGGTGATGCCCGCTGTTTTCACTTTATCGCGGATGTCGGCAAGCGTGCCGCGGATCAGGCGCTCGTCGGGCCAGCTGACCCGGTACGCAACGATCGCGGGGCAGTCGGAGCCGTAGTCGGGTGTCAGCTCGCGCACGACGCGCGCGAGGTTGTTGACGGACAAGTGGATTGCCAATGTCGCGCCGCTCGCCCCGAGCCGTTCGAGGCTTTCGCGCTCGGGCATAGGCGAGGAGCGCGTCGCCGTGCGTGTCAGGATTACGGTCTGCGCGATTTCCGGCAGGGTCAGCTCGCGGCCGAGCGCGGCCGCCGCTGCCGCAAAAGATGGCACCCCCGGCGTCATATCGAACGGGATGCCGAGCGCCTCGAGCCGGCGCATCTGCTCGGCGATCGCGCCATAGAGCGACGGATCGCCGGAATGCAGCCGGGCGACATCGAGCCCACGGCGATGGGCATCCGCGAGATGGCCGATGATCTCGTCGAGGGTCAACGGCGCGGTGTCGATCACCAGCGCACCCGGCGGCGCCGAGGCCAGGATCTCGACTGGCACTAGCGAACCCGCGTAAAGGCAAACCGGGCAGCGCTCGATCAGCCGCAACCCGCGGACGGTGATCAGATCGGGCGCGCCGGGACCAGCGCCGATGAAATGCACCGTCACAGGGAAGTGTGGTCGAAATACCCGCGCGGCGTGTAGAGGCGCGGCGGATTGCTGTCGATCCGACAGGTGCGGCTGTTGCCAACGAGGACGATCGTCAGCATGTCGATCTCGGCGCAGGACAGTTCCGATAAGGAAATAATGCGCTGCTCCTCCCCGTCACGCCCGAGATTGCGCCCGATGAAAACGGGTGTCTCAGGCGAGCGATGCCGCAGCAAAACATCCGCCGCCTCGGCCAATTGGGTCTGCCGCCGCGCCGAGCGCGGGTTGTAAAGCGCGACGACAAAATCAGCCAATGCCGCGGCCTCGAGGCGAGCCCGGACCGTTTCCCACGGCGTTATCAGATCCGACAGCGAGATCACGCAAAAATCATGGCCGAGCGGCGCGCCGGCCCGCGCGGCGGCCGCCTGAAATGCAGAAATGCCCGGAATGACCCTCAGATCGATCATGCGCCATTCAGGGTTCGCCTGGATATCGAGCAGCTCGAAGACGAGGGGCGCCAGGCCGTAGATGCCGGCGTCTCCGGAGGAGACCAGCGCCACCGACCGTCCTTCGGCGGCGAGATCGAGCGCCAGGCGGACCCGCGCCTCCTCGTCGCCGATCGCGCTCGGATAGCAGCGCCTGCCTTCGATCGCGCGGCCAAGCAGGTCGAGATAAAGGCTGTAACCGACCACGTCGCTCGCCTGCGCCAGCGCCTTGCTCGCCTCCGGACTGCGCCAGCCCGGATCGCCCGGCCCGATGCCGATAACGGTGAGCCTTCCTTGTGGGCGGCCAATCGCCTCGGCAATGATCGGCTGCGGTGCGCGCGCGATCGCGCAAGTCGCGCGCCGCGATTTTCGCTTTGGCACGACCAGCACCCCGTCCGCCCCGGCGGCGGCGAGCGCCGCGCCTTCGGCGACGCCCCAACAGCCGGTCGCGCAGAAAGTGACCGGCGAGCGCTCCGACAAGCGCGGCGTCTCGACAAGGAGACGTGAAGCGGGGAAAAACCGTGCCGGCACTCCGAGTTCCGCTGCGAGCGCATGGATCGCCGGCTCGGCGAGCTTAAGCTCGACCGAGACGACCGCGGCGACCGCACCCGGCGCGAGCCCCACTTCGGCGAGCGTCGAGCGCGCGAGATCCGCGATCTCCTTCGCCGAGCAGCCGCGCTCGCAGCCGATCCCGAGCGCCAAGACCGGCGGATGGAGCACTAACGCATCGGTATCTGATTCCGCCAAACGGTCGGTCACGACGATGCATCGATTACCGTGCTCCGCCCAGCGGACTGCCCCGGCCCGCATCCATCCGGCGCAGCCCGCCTCGTCGACCAAGGCAACCGCGTCGCCCCTGAGGAGCGCCGACAGGATCGGCTTCACCTTGTCCGCGTTGCGGAGGTGCCAGCCGGGCGGCGGTTCATCGAGCGCGACCCCCAGGCGCACATCTCCTGCGGTGGTTATCGCCGCGATGCCCCCAATGAGCTCGCCAATCGCGCGGGCCAGTGCATTGGCGCCATGGTGTCCCCCGATGAGCGGCACCGCGACAGAGCCGTCCTCGGCAACCGCGACGACCGCCGGTTCGTCCTGCTTGGCGGCGAGGAAGGGGGCAACAGAACGAATCAGGATGCCGCTGGCGCAGACGCCGATGATCGGCCGACCCGCGTCGAACAGCGCGCCAAGATGGGTCGACACCCGGTCGTAGCTCTCGTCCCAGTCGCCGGGATGGGCGCGCGGCCCGTGCAGCCGAGCGCCGGCCAGCGCCGTCCGCAATCGCCGGCCGAGTGCGGCGCCCCCGGGGCCGAGCACGACTACGGCAATGTCCTCGGGTAGTAACCCGACCATTATCCGAAAACTTCCGGTAAGCCGAATGATCCATCGGGGCTCGCGAGTTAACCGCGATTGCTGCAATTTGTCGATTGTCTGTGACAATTATCTGCTAAAGTTTCGGCAGGGGACGCTTGGGGGGTCAGACCCATGCGATTGTTTATCCGCATCTGTTGTATCGCGATGGTTGCTGGGCTTTTGCCGGCGATCGCGCAGGAATTGACGCAGGCCGAGCCGGTGCAGTCTGTCGAGGCGAGCGCTCCTTTGCCGCCCGACTGGTCGCCGCCGAACCGAGTCGGGAGGGTCAGCCTTGTCTCGGGAAACCTCAACCTGCAGGTGTCGAGCGGGACTGCCTGGGCTGATGCCGAATTGAATCAGCCGATCTTCGCCGGTGAAGCACTGCGCACCGACTCGCGAGCCCGCGGCGAGATCAGAATCGGCGCAAAAACGATCGACCTGTCCAATGGCAGCGAAATCCAGATCGCAAGCTTGCTCGACGGAGTCACTCAGATCCTCCTCTCGCGCGGTCGAATTGGCCTCCGCTTGCGCGAGGCCGGTGAAAATGAAGCCGTCGAGATCGATGTTCCGCAGGGCGCCGTCTGGCTGCAGGTTCCCGGCACGTACGACATCGCGGCTGGAGACGGGGAGGGGCCACTGCGCGTCGGGGTCTTGGGTGGAAGGGCGCAGTATGCCGGGGCCGGTGGCGACAGACGCATCGAGGCAGGTCAAGTCGCGGTCCTGTCGGGGTCGGAGACGGCCGATGCCGCCTCGATCGAACCGGTCGCAGCCGATGACTTTGTCGCGTGGTGCCGCGACCGCGACAACGACGATACCCACCTGGCTGCACCTTATTACATTTCACGATACATGACCGGATACGACGAGCTCGACGGCGCCGGGGTCTGGAAGATCAACGCGCAATACGGGCCCGTGTGGTTTCCGACCCAGTCGGAAGACTGGGCGCCCTATCGCTTCGGGCATTGGAGCTGGATTGCGCTGTGGGGTTGGACTTGGCTCGACGATCAAGCCTGGGGTTTTGCCCCGTCGCATTACGGCCGGTGGGCGCTCATTGACGACCACTGGGCTTGGGTTCCCGGGAACTATGTTGCGCGGCCGCTTTATGCGCCTGCGGTCGTGGCATTCCTCGGCACACCCGGTGTTGGGCTGAGCTCGGCGGAAGGAGCCACGGTCGCGTGGTTTCCGCTCGCCCCAGGCGAGGCTTATTGGCCGAGCTATTCGCGAGATCTCGATTATGTTCGCAGCTTGAATTTCGGGACTGTCCAAAATGTCGCGGCGATCGGGGTCCGGGCGGACGGAGAGCCGCCGCTCGAAACGTTTAACGAGGATTTCGCCAACCGGCTTTTCGCGACCGTAATCCCGCGCTTGGTGTTTACCAATGGACGCCAGGTCGCGCCCGCGCGCCTGTCTTTGCCGGAAAAGCGGTTGCTGGACGCGCCGGTGCTGATGGCTTCACCGCAGATCGCCCCGGCTTCAACCCAGCGGGTCGCCCGCTCCGCGAATCCACCCGGCATCCATGCAGCTGTGCAGCTATTCCGCAAAGGCGGCGCCAACAAGGCGGTCCGTACCGCCTCGATACAGTTGCGCGGCCGAGCCCAAACGACTGTTCTGCGCGGTGCGCACCTGCGCGCCCCCGCCTACGCCGGCCAGCCGCGCGGTCGGCAGATGGTCGTGCTCCGGGTCGCCCATTCCCACGGCGGCCCTGGCAAAAAGGGGTAAGGTTGCGCGCACGACCACGGAAGCGACCGCAATGATCGATTATCGCAGCGACAACACTGGCAGAGCCGCACCGCAGATCTTAGAGGCGCTGGTCCGCGCCAATCACGACACCGCGTTGGGGTACGGTGCTGACGACTGGACGGCGGACCTGCAGCGGCGCTTTTCAGACCTGTTCGAAACCTCGGTGCGCGCGTTTCCGGTCGCCACCGGGACCGCCGCCAATGCATTGTCTCTAGCCGCGCTCGGACCGTCCTGGGGCATCATCTATTGCAGCGAAGTTGCGCACATCAACACTGCCGAAGCCAACGCTGCGGGGTTCTTCGGTGGCGGCGTCAAGCTGGCTGCGATCGGCGGGCAACACGGCAAAATCGAGGCGGGCCCGTTGGCCGAAGTACTGGCGGGAATCTCGCCGGCGCAGCTTCACAGAGGTCAGCCGAGCGCGGTCAGCCTGACCCAGGCGACCGATCTCGGCGGGGTCTACACTCTCGACGAGATCCGGGCTGTGGCCAAGGTCGCCAAGCGACGCGGCCTCAGACTTCACATGGACGGGGCGCGTTTCGCCAATGCCGTGGCGCGGCTCGGGTGCAGTCCAGCCGATATGACCTGGCGATCCGGGATCGACATCATGTCGTTCGGAGCCACCAAGAATGGCGGGGCGTTGTGCGACGCGATCGTCGTCTTTTCGCCCGATATCGCGGACGGTCTGGCGGTGCAGCTGCGCCGCGCCGGCCAGGTCTGGTCCAAAATGCGTTTCGCGTCGGCGCAGCTGATCGCCTATGCCGAGAACGATCTCTGGCTCGAGATGGCGCGGGCCTCGAACCGGATCGCCGCGCGCATCGCCGCCGCGCTGCGCGATATTCCCGTCGCCCGGCTGTTGGCCCCGGTCGAGGCGAACGAGATCTTTCTCGAACTGCCGGACGGCGCAATGGATGCGTTGGAGCGCGACGGGTTCCAGTTCTATCGCCGCAGCCGGACCCTCGCCCGTTTCGTCTGCCGGTTCGACACGAGCGAAGCCGAAGCAGACGCGCTCGCCGCGGCGCTGCGCCGGCATCTCGGCTCGGCGACGGCTCCGCGCGCCACCGATTAACCTGCACCAATAACGTCGCGACGAGCGAGTTGCACCCGCGGAGCGGACGCGTCAACCTAGGACGGATTGCTGCTCCATCCCGGGCAGGCGAAGGCCAGCGGGCCCGATGGACCGGCCCGGATGGGACCGACAGGACACCCGCGGCGATGCGTTATGTGAGACGGGTACTGCAACCGGGAGAAACGGTTGTTTATGCGACGCGATTGCACCCGGTCATCTATTGGCGCGCCATCCTGCTGCTGATCGTCGCCATAATTCTGGCGGCAGCGGCCTGGCATACGGCCAATCAAAACCTCGGTCTCGCGCTCGGGATCGCCGCGGCGATCTTTGCCCTACTGGCGCTGTCGTCGGCCCTCCGCGCCTTCATTCGGCGGGCTTCGACCGAATTGGCGGTGACCGATCAGCGCGTCATCTATAAGACCGGCCTCATCGCGCGGCATACTCTGGAGATGCATCGGGCCAGGGTCGAAAGCGTCACTGTCGACCAGACTGTCCTCGCCCGCATGTTCGGCTATGGTACGGTCACAGTTCGCGGCGTCGGCAGCGCCTTCGAGCCGATCCGCAACATCAGCGATCCGCTGACGTTCCGAAACTACCTCACCACCGGCTGACCGAGGGGCTGATCAGCGCCCGCGGCTCAAGCGCGGACGGGAACGCCCTTCTGTTCGAAGAGCTGCCGCAATTCGCCGGTTTCGAACATTTCACGGATGATGTCGCAGCCGCCGACGAACTCGCCCTTGACATAGAGCTGCGGGATCGTCGGCCAGTTCGAGAATTCCTTGATACCCTGGCGGATCCCCGGGTCGGACAGCACGTCGATGCCTTTGAACTTGACCCCGATATGGCTGAGGATCTGCACCACCGCGGCGGAAAATCCGCATTGCGGAAAGACCGGCGATCCCTTCATGAACAGCACGACGGGGGTCTCGGAAATATCCTGGCGGATGCGCTGTTGAACCGTGTCGTCCATTTTTCCTGGTCCTTGGGTTTTCGGGAAAATTGCCGTTGCGAAGGTTGCGTTCAGTCCTCGGGTGCGCCGGTCTGCAAGGCGAGGGCATGCAGTTCGTTGCCCATGCGGCCCCGCAACGCCTGATATATCATCTGGTGTTGCTGGACCCGCGTCTTGCCGCGAAACGCGTTGGAGACGACATGCGCCGCGTAATGATCGCCATCGCCGCGCAAGTCTTCGATCGAGACCTGGGCGTCGGGCAGGCTTTCCTTGATCAGCCGCTCGATCATCGCC
>VAZT01000527.1 GCA_005884825.1 Alphaproteobacteria bacterium | reverse complement strand
CTTCTTCGACGCGGCGATCTTGTCGCGAATGCGTTCCCCGGTGACCTCGCGCTCGAACTGGGCACCAGCAGGGCTGGGAGAACGTGATGCAGGTGTCGCACGCCGGGATCGGCGAGAGGTCGAGAGCGTTGCGGCGGGTTTACCTCAAGGCCGTGCTGCAGCTAATGGCGAACCGCAGCAAGTCTTCGCGGCAATGCGGAACCCGACAGCCCCCGGCTGTTTACCCGACGGGACGGGAGCACAGCGAAGGGATCGCGACATGGTCAAGCTTGGCTACAAGCTGATGGCAGAGGAGCACGGGCCGACCGCCCTGGTTCGCAACACGGTCCGTGCCGAGCAGGCCGGGTTCGCCTTCGCGGCGATTTCCGACCACTTCTTTCCGTGGCTCGATGAACAGGGCCATGCGCCGTTCGCGTGGTCGGTACTCGGCGCCGCCGCCCAAGCCACGCGGCAGATCGAGCTGATGACAGCGGTCACCTGCCCGATCATGCGCTACCACCCAGCGATCGTCGCGCAAGGCGCGGCGACGATGGCAGTGCTGAGCGAAAACCGCTTTATCCTCGGGCTTGGTGCCGGCGAACGGCTGAACGAGCACATCGTTGGCGAGGGCTGGCCCGGCATCGGCGAGCGGCATGAGCGTCTTTCCGAGGCCTATGACATCATCCGCGGGCTGCTCGAAGGGAGCATGAAGAACTACCGCGGCAAGTACTTCACGCTCGAGGATGCGAAGCTGTACGACCGCCCCGATCGCGCGCCGGCGATTATCGGCGCAGCTGGGGGACTGGAAGCCGCCCGCCTCGCGGGGCGCAAGGCCGACGGGATGATCACGACCGTAGCGCAGTCCGATCTCATTGAAGCTTTTCGCTCGGCCGGCGGCAAGGGACCGCTGTACGCCGAGGTGCCGATGTGCTACGCGGCCAGCGAGAACAAGGCGCGCGAGATCGCGCATCGCTATCATCGCTGGTCATTGGCCGGCGGCCCCGTAATGCCGGAGCTGCCGGATCCCGGCACTTTCGCCGCCGCGAGCAGCCATATTAGCCCCGACGAGGTTGCCGAGGAGGTCAGCCTAGGCCCTTCACCGGAGCCGCACTTGAAAGCGATACGAAAGTATATCGAGGCCGGTTTCGACCACCTAGTCCTGACGCAGATCGGACCTGAGCAGGATCCGTTCTTCGAGTTCTTCAAAAGCGAGTTGCGCCATTCTCTTTCGTCATAGAGTCGCCAACGACCCCGAGCTGAGCCGTGGCCAAGCTCGGTGGTGTTCATCCCGGTCGCCGTGGCGGACCAATATCGGCCAAGCTGCTTTCTGAGGCCGAAGGGGCAGAAACCCGGCGCTCGACAGTGCTATCGGTCGAAGGCAGCGACACCCTCAGTGGAAAGGCCGGTCAGCTCCAGGCTTAAGGCCTGGAGACGCCGACGCACCTCTGGATCATAGGCTTTGGCCTGCGCTTTTGCCTCACGCAGTCCGTTGAAGTAGAGCCCAGTCTGCCCCTCGAGCGCGGGGGATGTGGCGAGATTGAGAATCGCCCGCGCGCCTTCCTCCACCGTGCTCAACGGCCTCACTCCTGCCCGCCGCACCATGCTCGTATCCATGTAAGTGGCGGGGTGAAGGCAGGTGACCGTGACACCGGTACCCTCGAGAGACGTCGCGAGATCTATCGTGAACATGACCTGAGCCAACTTGCTCTGACAATAGGCTCGCGCCCCGCTGTAACCGCGCGTCACCATGACATCGTCGAAGTCGATCGGCTGTTGTCCGGCAGACGAGACGTTCACGATCCGCGCCGGTGCGCTGTTCTTGATGAGTGGCAACAACAGCAACGTGAGCAGAAACCCGGCGAGATAATTGACCGCAAACCGCAGCTCGAATCCCTCGGCGCTGGTCTGACGCGGACCAGCGGTGCCGATTCCAGCATTGTTGATCAGGATGTCGAGCCGACCTACCTCCGCCTGCACCGCGCCGGCGAGTCGACGCGCCTCGTCGAGCGACGAGAGGTCGGCGGAAAGAAAACTCGCCGCACCGCCGCCGGCTTCGATCTCGGCGACGACGCGAGCGCCTCTCTCGGCATCGCGACCATGCACCAGCACGCGCGCGCCGGCTTGCCCGAGCTCGCGAGCGACGAGGCGGCCGACCCCATCTGTCGAACCGGTTACCAGTGCCGTCTTTCCGCTCAGGTTTTCCATCCCAAGCTCCCCTTTTGTCGGGCTTCGTTCGTAAAATCGGATGACGCACGTGGCGAGCGCGAACAGAGACTACCTCCGCGTACCGGGAACTCGAAGTCGTCGTTCTCGAGGACGCGAAACCAAATTAGCGAGGTCGGAACGGCTGGCCTTTTTGAAGATGGGACCACAAGTTCGAATCCTGCTTCCTCCAGCGGCGAGTCTGTCTCTGCAGTGAGTTCCCGGGCTCTAGGCGGTCAGCCCCGCGGTTTCGCGGCACTGTGCGCGTGCACGGGGACGTGAGAAGGGACGTGCCGTGCGCAACGCGGCACCACTTTGCCCTTTTTCTCGGACGCGCATTGACGCAGTCCCACCTCGAAGGCTCAGAGCGTTCCAACACCGGTGCCGACCG
>VAZT01000526.1 GCA_005884825.1 Alphaproteobacteria bacterium | reverse complement strand
GGATAGCCAGCCGCGGCTCCAGCATCGCCATCTGAAAGATCTCGTTGCGCTTTTTCTCGCCGCCAGAGAAACCGACATTGACGGCCCGCTGCAACAGATCCTCGCCGATATCCAAGTCCCTGAGCTTGGCGCGGACGATCCTTAGAAACTGACCGGCGTCGATTTCGGGCTCGCCGCGGTGGCGGTGCTGCGCGTTGATTGCGGTGCGCAGGAAATACATGTTGTTCACACCGGGGATCTCGACCGGGTATTGGAAGGCGAGAAACAAGCCTTCACGGGCTCTCTCGTCAGCCTCCATCGCGAGGAGGTCGCGGCCGAGATAGGTAACCGTGCCCTCCGTCACCTGGTACCCCTCGCGGCCGGCGAGCACGGCGGCAAGCGTGCTCTTGCCCGAGCCGTTCGGCCCTTTCCAGCATCATTTCCATTATTGGACCTGTTTCACCTGTTTTATCAGGAGCAGATCAGGTCGCTTCAACCGACGCTGCCCTCGAGGCTCACGGCGAGCAGCTTTTGCGCTTCGACCGCGAATTCCATCGGCAGCTCTTTCAGGACTTCCTTGCAGAAGCCGTTGACGATCAGCGACACCGCGTCCTCGGCGCTCAAGCCGCGCTGCCGGCAATAGAACAGCTGGTCCTCGCTGATCTTCGAGGTCGTCGCCTCGTGCTCGACCCGGGCCGAGGGATTGCGCACCTCGATATAGGGCACCGTGTGCGCGCCGCAGCGCTCGCCGATCAGCAGCGAGTCGCATTGCGTGTGGTTGCGCGCGCCCTGCGCCCTCGGTTGCACGCGGACGAGACCGCGATAGGTGTTTTGCCCGCGGCCGGCGGAAATGCCTTTCGAGACGATCGTCGAATGCGTGTCCTTGCCGATATGGATCATCTTGGTCCCGGTATCGGCCTGCTGGCGATTGTTCGTGATTGCAACCGAGTAGAACTCGCCGACCGAGTGGTCGCCCTCGAGAACGCAACTCGGGTATTTCCACGTGATCGCCGAGCCGGTCTCGACCTGCGTCCACGAGATCTTCGACCGCGCGCCTCGGCAGGCGCCGCGCTTGGTCACGAAATTGTAAATGCCGCCGCGGCCCTCGGCGTCGCCGGGATACCAGTTCTGCACCGTCGAATATTTGATCTGCGCATCCTCATGCGCGATCAGCTCGACGACCGCCGCATGAAGCTGGTTCTCGTCGCGCTGCGGCGCGGTACAGCCTTCCAGATAGCTGACATAGGCGCCGGCATCGGCGATCAGCAATGTGCGCTCGAACTGCCCGGTCTTCGCGGCATTGATGCGGAAATAGGTGCTCAGCTCCATCGGGCATCGCACGCCGGGCGGGATGTAGGCGAAAGAGCCGTCGCTGAAAACGGCGGAGTTCAGCGCTGCAAAAAAGTTGTCGTTCTGCGGCACCACCGTGCCGAGATATTTGCGGACGAGATCGGCATGCTCGCGCACCGCCTCGCCCATTGAGCAGAAGATGATGCCGAGCTTGGAGAGCTCCTCCTTGAAGGTTGTCGCCACCGAGATGCTGTCGAACACCGCGTCGACCGCAACGCCGGCCAGCGCCTCGCGCTCACGCAGCGGGATGCCGAGCTTCTCGTAGGTGCGCAGCAATTCCGGATCGACCTCATCCAGTGATTTGGGCCCGGTATTCTGCTTCGGCGCCGAATAATAGGTGGCAGCCTCGTAATCGATCGGCGCGAGATTGAGCTTGGCCCAATTCGGCTGAACCATCTCTCGCCATGCTCGGTAGGCCGCAAGCCGCCATTCGAGCAGCCATTCCGGCTCGTCCTTTTTGGCCGAGATGAAGCGGACCGTGTCTTCATTGAGGCCTGGCGGGGCCGTCTCGGCCTCGATGTCGGTGACAAAGCCGTATTTGTAGCCCTCCTGCGACAGCGAGCGGACGGTGTGGAGAGTGTCTGTTGAGGCAGTCATGCGGAAAATCTGGGCTCGTCGGGTTGTGACGGATTAGCCGAAGGAAACGTTCGAGGGACGAAAGCTGCTGGGGTCAGCATCGCATCGAGCGAAATCGCCGACAGCGCCTGTCCTACTGCGCGATTGATCGCCGCCCAATGCGGCCGGGTTGGGCAGTAGGTCGTGCGCGCGCATTCGTCGACATGGACCGAGCATTGGGTCAGCCCGATGTCGCCGTCGATCGCGGCCACGACCTCGGCTACCGAAATCGATGTGGCGCTCCGCGCCAGGCGGTATCCGCCGCCGGCGCCCCGCGCCGCTGTGACTAGGCCGGCATGGGCCAGCGCCTTCAGGAGCTTCGCGACGGTGGCCTGCGGCAGCCGGGTCTCGGTCGCCACGGTGCCGGCGGTGACCTGCCGGTCCGGGTAGGCGGCGAGGTGAGTGGCGACGATAACGCCGTAATCGGCGAGCTTACTGAGGATGATCATCGCTCCCGCGGACCTGATTTCCGAATTCGGACCGATTTGGTCCATTAATAGATCGTCGCTCGGTGCCCCCCGGTCAAGGCAAAAACGGCAAGGCCTCTGGTGCAGGGCCGCGACAAGTCGGATCATCCGCTGATCGCTTGCTCTGCCCGGCTGTCAATCCCACCTGATCATCATCCCAGAGAGACCGCACCTTGCTAGATGAAGATCCTTGTCGTCGAAGACGATCGTGAGACTGCGACCTACCTGGCGAAGGGTCTGAGCGAGAGCGGCTACACCGTCGATTGCGCCGGTGACGGACGCGAGGGCTTGTTTCTCGCGACTTCAGGCGATTACAGGGCGATGGTTCTCGACCGCATGCTGCCGAACATGGACGGCCTGTCGTTGCTTGGCGCGCTGCGGGCAGCCGAGATCCGCACGCCGGCGCTGATCCTCAGCGCACTGGGCAGCGTCGATGACCGGGTCAAGGGATTGCGTGCCGGCGGCGACGACTACCTGGTCAAGCCGTTCGCCTTCAGCGAGCTGCTCGCCCGCCTCGAGGCGCTGCTGCGGCGCGGCGCCGGGCCGACGACTACGACACGGCTGCGGGTCGCGGATCTCGAACTCGACCTGTTGACCCGGAGCGTCAGGCGTGCCGGCAAGGCGATCGAGGT
>VAZT01000525.1 GCA_005884825.1 Alphaproteobacteria bacterium | reverse complement strand
CTTCGGCGGGGCCCGCTTCACTGCATCCGCCTAGGCGCTGCGGACAGCCCCGGGACACATCTATAATGTCGGACTGATGAAGCAGATCGCGGTCCTGACGAGTGGTGGCGATGCCCCCGGCATGAATGCGGCGATACGCGCCGTCACCCGCAGTGCGCTCGATCAGGGCATGACGGTCTACGGGGTGAGCCAAGGTTGGCAGGGCCTGGTCGAGGGTCAGTTCCGCCCGCTCAATGCGCGCGACGTAGGCGGCATTATTCAGGTCGGCGGCACGTTTCTCGGCACAGCTCGGTCCGCGGAATTTCGCGAGGAGAGTGGCCGGTCCTAAGCACTTCGCAACCTTGCCCAACGAGACATCGATGGGGTGGTCGTGATTGGCGGCAATGGATCCCAGATGGGCTCCTACATGCTAAGCCAGCTTGGGGTTCATGTGGTCGGCATCCCATCCACCATCGACAACGACCTATTCGGGACCGATATTACCATCGGCTGCGACACCGCCATCAATGTCACGCTAAACGCGATCGACCATTTACGCACGACCGGTTCCTCGCACAATCGTGCTTTTCTGGTCGAAACGATGGGAAGGGACTGCGGATATCTGGCGATAATGGCTGGTCTTGCGGGTGGTGCCGAAGTCATCTCGACCCCTGAGTTCGAGGTGTCGGCGAGTGAGATTGCGCAGCGGCTGCGCGCCGCATTCGAGCGCGGCAAGACGCATGCAATCGTTGTGATCGCTGAAGGCGTCAAAGAAAATGCCGCCAAAATCCTTACCTATTTCGATGCTCACAAGGAGCGGACGGGTTTTGAGCTGCGTGCCACCACGCTCGGGCACGTCGTGCGCGGTGCTCCGCCCAGCGCCTTCGATCGCCTGTTGGCTACCCGGTTGGGCGTCAATGCGGTCAAGTTGCTGAGGAATGGTGAGACTGGCGTCTTGGTCGGCTATCAAAAAAACGAAGTCACGCGAACCCCGCTCGCCGACATCGTCGGACGCACCAAGCCGGTAGATACTGAACTGGTCGAGCTCGCACGCATCCTCGCAAAGTGAATTGCGCAAGTGTTTTGCAACTGCCACGAGTGTAATATCTCGCCGCGCACTTGGGACCGCCCGACCTTGGGTAGCCACCCAGGGAGACCGGCGTGACGGGAAGGCGTTGCGGTGGGGCGCGGGAAGGCGCAGGCTGTGGGCCGGCATCTGTGCGCTACGGGAGGAGCAGCGATGAGCGACAACATCCAGGACTTCAATTTTCTGCAGGGCGTCAAGGTGGTGGATTTCACGCAGTTCGAGGCGGGCACGACCTCGACCGAGGTGCTCGCTTGGTTCGGCGCCGAGGTCGTCAAGATCGAGAACCCGGGGCGGGGCGATCCCGGCCGCCGGCTGCGCCCTGGCAAGCCCGATGACGACCCGTGGTACTTCCACCAGTTCAACGTCAACAAGAAGTCCCTCACGATCAATCTGAAATCGCCAAGGGGACTGGATATCGTCAAGGAAATGCTGAAAAAGGCCGATGTCACGGTCGAAAACATGGCGCCCGGCACGATCGAGCGTCTCGGTCTCGATTACGAGTCGGTGAAGAAAATCAATCCCGGCATCATTTATTGCCAGATCAAGGGCTTCGGAACCGGCAGCCCGCACGAGAAGGGGCTGGCCTTCGACATGATCGCGCAGGCCGCGGGCGGCCCGATCAGCGTCACCGGCGAGCCCGACCGCCCGCCGGTCAAGCCGGGCCTGAGCTTTGGCGACACCGGCACCGGCATGCTGATGGCGGCGACGATCCTCGGCGCCTTGCACGAGCGCAACCGCACCGGCCAAGGCCGGCGGCTGCAGGTGGCGATGCAGGACGCGATGATCCATTACATGCGCACCTGTTTCGCGACGATGGCGCGCACCGGCAAGCCGGCGCGGCGCAACGGCGCCAAGTCGGGCGGCGGCAACAACGCTCCGTCGGGGCTCTACCCGGCCAAGGGCGGCGGCCCCAACGACTACGTCTACCTGACCACCAGCCGGGCCAACCCCGAGCACTGGTCGCGGCTGATGAAACTGATCGGGCGCGAGGAGTTGATCGACGATCCGCGTTTCGCCACCGGCGACCTCCGCGTCAAGAACGAAAAGGAATTGGACGCGATCATCGGCGAATGGACTCGCCAACACGACAAGCGCGAGGCAATGGAGAAACTGATCGCCGTCGGGGTGCCGTCGGGCGCGGTGTTCGACACGATGGAATTGCAGAACGAGCCGAGTTTCGAGGAGCGCGGCATCATGCAGACCGTGCATCACCACAACGGCGACTACAAGATGGCGACCTGGCCGGTGCGGGTCGACGGCAAGACGGTGCGGCTGAAGGGGTCACCGGCACTCGGGGCGGACAGTGCCGAGGTACTGCACAACTGGCTCGGAATCGGCGCCGGGGAGATCGAAGGTCTGCGCCGGGAAGGCGTTCTCTAACCCGAGATGCCCCTCCCCCACCCTTCCCTCCCCGCAAGTGTGGGAGGGTCAGAGTGGGGGGCGAGTGGCAGCAGGCGATGATCCCGTTGGTTTGTCGCGTGGAACGATTCGCCAGAATGGACGAGCGCGGGGCCCGCCTCGATCGGAACCGGTTGGGACGACCATAGTAGCCGCCGCGGCGCTGGCTCACTTGACAGGCGGCCGGGTCTTGGGCACCTGAGCGGGTCATGCATTCCGCCGATTATCTTTCCGCCGGTCTCCTCGGCATCGTCGAGGGGCTCACCGAGTTTCTGCCGGTTTCATCGACCGGGCATCTGATTCTGGCCGACTCGTTGCTCGGGATCGCGGGGCCGGAGAGCAAGCTGTTCGACATCGTGATCCAATTGGGTGCGATCCTCGCGGTATGCTGGGTCTATCGCGAGCGCTTTACGCATGCTGCGTTGGGGCTGACCTCCGATCCGATCTCGCAACGATTTGTCGCGAATGTCGTGATCGCTTTTCTGCCGGCGGCGGTGGTCGGGGTGATGGCGCACCGGATAATCAAGGAGGTGCTGTTTTCGCCATGGGTCGTTGCCGTCGCCCTTATCGTTGGCGGGATTCTGATCCTTATCA
>VAZT01000524.1 GCA_005884825.1 Alphaproteobacteria bacterium | reverse complement strand
ATGCGCCGCGCATCTCGATCGCTTTCGAGGAGGCGGAACGCACCAGGAGGCCAGTCGTCGTGCTCGTCGGCGACGAATACCACGGCTTCAATCGGTAGAGAGACCTGCCGCGATGATGCACACAGCGGAAATGTTGCAGACCTTCGCTCCCTATCGCGAGGACGCGATTGTCGTTCCGGGCCGCGGCGGCCGCTATTGGACCGACCTGACGACGCGGCCAGACCTCGACGTGCCGGTCGGCGATCCGGCTATGGGCGGACACGCCGGCTTTGCGCTGGGGCTGGCGCTGGCACGGCCGGAGAAGAGGGTCATCCTCTTCGATTCCGAGGGCGACATCCTGATGAGCCTCGGTATGCTGGTCACAATAGCGGAGCAGCAGCCGGCGAATTTCTATCACTTCCTGATCGACAATGGCTGCTACGCGACGACGGGAGGCCAGCCGGTCCCCAATGCCGACAATACCAGCTACGACGTCATCGCACGCGGCGCCGGCTATCCCCGAGCTTTCGCCTTTCGGGAACTCGAGCAGTTCTCCGCCGCCCTGCCCGAGATCCTCGGCAAGCCGGGCCCGGTGTTTGTCGCCGTAAAGGTCGCGCCGGAGATCGAAAACGCCCCGATCGGCCGGCGCCGCCGCTGGCAGACCCGCACGCGCGACCAAGTGATCGAGGACCTGCGCAAGGAATTGGGCATCAGCGGGTGAATTTCACTCCAAGGTCCCGTTCACGTATGAATGTTTTTTGCGCAGTGCCCCGGAACCCATGCCCCATAACGATTGCGATGTCGAGCAACCCAGTGAAAGCCGGGCCCGCAGCCCTGAGCGACCTCGACGAGATACGACGCGGCGCTGCGTTCCCTCGACGCCGATCCGGCCGGGGAAGCTGATGCCATCACGGATATTGTCGTGAGACCGATCAGACCAATAATCGCCAATACCGCCACACGCACGTCGTGCTCCGTTTAATTGCGAGACATCATATAACGAGCAGCGGCGGTGAGATAGAATATCAGAATCGGGTTTCGCGGAGAGCACGAATGCAAGATACTGGAGAATTCGACTTCATCATTGTCGGCGCCGGCTCTGCCGGCTGCGTGCTGGCGAACCGCCTGACCGCCGACCGCAGAACCCGCGTGCTGTTGCTGGAGGCGGGTGGCAAGGACCGCAATCCGTGGATCCACATCCCCGCCGGGTTCTACCGAAACATCTTCCATCCAAAGATCACCTGGGTGTTCGAGACCGAGCCGCTCGCCGAGCTCGGCGGCCGCCGCATGCTGTGGCCGCGCGGCAAGGTGCTCGGCGGATCGAGCTCGATCAATGGGCTCATATATATCCGTGGGCAAAAGCAGGATTTCGATTTATGGCGCCAGCTCGGCAATACCGGCTGGTCCTATGAGGACGTGCTGCCCTATTTCCGGCGCGCCGAGCACCAGGAGCGCGGCGCCGACGAACATCATGGCACCAGCGGGCCACTTTGCGTTTCCGACCTGCGGGCGCGGCACGAATTGCACGACGCCTTTATCGCCGGAGCGCAGGAGGCCGGCCATAAGTTCAACCCGGATTTCAACGGCGCCGAGCAGGACGGGGTCGGCCCATTGCAGGTGACCGTCCGCAACATGCGGCGGTGCAGCGCTGCGGTCGCATATCTGCGGCCGGCAATGCGGCGGCCCAATCTGCGCGTCGAGCTCCGGGCATTGGCGCACCGCGTGCTGTTCGAGGGCAAGCGCGCAGTCGGCCTCGAATATTCGCAGGACGGGACCGTGCGCAGAGCCCGGGCGAGGCGCGAGGTGCTGCTCGCCGGCGGCGCGATCAACTCGCCGCAACTACTGCAGCTTTCCGGGGTCGGGGCGGGTGAATTGCTGCAGGAGCACGGCGTGGCGGTGGTGCACGATCTGCCGGGGGTCGGCGAGAATCTGCAGGATCACCTCAACTCGCGCGTCGTCTATCGCGCACGGCGCGCCAACACCTTGAACGAGGTTTCGCGGAGTTGGCTGCGGCAGGCTCACGCCGGGTTTTCCTATGCATCGGCGCGCCGCGGCGCGTTGATGATGGGAGCGGCGCCGATCGGGCTCTTTGCGCGCACCCGGCCCGGCCTCGACTCGCCGGACGTTCAGTATCAATTCCTCGCCGGCAGTTTTGTGCGGCCGGGGGAGGAGATGCACGATTTTCCGGCCTGCCAGGCGACCTGCATCCCCTGCCGGCCGGAAAGCCGCGGCTGGCTACGGATCCGCTCGCCCGATCCTGCAGCGCCGCCGGCAATCCAGCCGCACTATCTATCAACGCAGGCCGACAAGGACACGTTGATCGCCGGGCTCAGGATCGCGCGGGGCATCTTCCAGACCGCCGCGATGCAGAAATCCGTCTCCGAGGAATTCCTGCCCGGCCCGGCGGCGCAGAGCGACGAAGACTTCCTCGACCATATCCGCCAGACTGCCGGTACGACCTACCACCCGACCAGCACCTGCATGATGGGGCAGCACGCAAATGCGGTGGTCGACACCGCGCTGCGGGTCCATGGCGTCGAGGGTCTGCGGGTGATCGATGCTTCGATCATGCCGACCGTCGTCTCCGGCAATACCAATGCGGCGACGATTATGATCGCCGAGAAGGGCGCCGACATGATCCTCGGCGCGGCGCACGGATCAACTGCCGTCGCCGGCGCCACAGCCGCGTAAATCCCTGCTGTCACACAGCCGCCGGGATACGGGCACGGCGCCGCCGGTCGTGCCAGGATATCGGATTGGATTAGCAATCTTCGGTTTTCGTGCCACGACGCCGGGGAAGTACGACGCGCCGAGATAGGTGACTTGCCCGACCTCGCCTGACCAGGGCTTGTTGGCGGTCCTCCGAGTTGACAGGCATGCGAAACAGAAATAGCGTGAATTAGTAAATTCAGATCAAGGCAAACGGCCATGAAGTGGAAGACCCCTGTCATTGTCGAGATCGCGGTCGGGTTGGAAATCAACGCTTACGCCTGCGCCGAGGTCCTATAGGGTCCCTGCTCAGTCGGGCGATCTTGCGCCAGCCGGACTGGTCGCGGCGACCGCCGGCCCAAACATTCCGCCCGATCGAAGGCGGGGGGTTGATCCGTCAGGACATCAATCATCGAGGGGGGAGCAAATGATGCCGAAAATCTCGATTATTTTGCTGACGT
>VAZT01000523.1 GCA_005884825.1 Alphaproteobacteria bacterium | reverse complement strand
TGCCCGATTTCCTGACGATCGCCGAGGCCGGAGCTTTGATCGGCAAGCGCGAGCTCTCTCCGGTCGAGCTCACCGAGAGCCGGCTTGCGCGCATCGAGCGGCTCGACGGCATGCTTCACAGTTTCATCCGCGTGCTGCGCGAACCGGCGCTCGCTGCAGCCCGCGCCGCCGAGGCCGAGATCATGGCCGGCAATTATCGCGGCCCGCTGCACGGCATCCCAATCGGCCTCAAGGATATCTACGAGACCGAGGGCGTGCCGACGACCGGGCATTCGAAGGTCCTTATCGATCATGTGCCGCAGCAGGATGCGACATCGGTCCGGCGGCTCACCGGGGCCGGCGCTATCGTGCTCGGCAAGCTCGCCACCCATGAATTCGCGCTCGGCGGCCCGTCCTTCGATCTGCCGTGGCCCCCGGCGCGCAACCCGTGGGACACCAGCCGCTTCACCGGCGGGTCGAGCAGCGGCACCGGGGCGGCGGTCGCCGCCGGGCTCGTGCTCGGCGGCACCGGCAGCGACACCGGCGGCTCGATCCGGGGGCCCGCCGCGTTTTGTGGTCTCGCAGGGTTGAAGCCGAGTTACGGCCGGATCAGCCGCGCCGGCATCCTGCCGCTCGCCTACTCGCTCGACCACGCCGGCCCGATGGCGTGGACCGCGGAGGATTGCGCGATCATGCTGCAGGCGATGGCCGGGCATGACCCAGGCGACCCAGCGAGCGCCAACCGTCCGGTGCCCGACTACCGCGCGGCGCTTTCCGGCGACGTCAAGGCACTGCGCATCGGGCTGATTCGGCACTTCTACGAGGACGATAATTCGGCGGACGAGGCGACGCGGCAGGGCATCGCCGCCGCGGCCAAGGTGTTCGAGGATCTCGGCTGCTCGGTACGCGAGCTGCGATTGTCGCCGCTCGCCGAGTGGGCGGCGTGCGGCGTGATGATCATGCTGAGCGAGGCCTTTGCGATCCATCAGGCGACGTTGCGCGAGCGGTTCGGGGATTATGGCGAGATGTTCCGCGATCGCATGGCGCTCGCCGCCCTGGTCAGCGCAGGCGATTACGTCCAGGCGGTGCGCCGCCGCCGCGAATTGGCCGCGGAATTCGCCGCCGCAATGGCCGATCTCGATCTCGCGATCACCGCCGCCGCTCCGGGCGAGGCGCCGGCCATCGACGCTGTCGGCAAGTTCTCGACTTTCGAGCGTCCGATGCTGACGATGCCGTTCAACGTGACCGGCACCCCGGCGATGTCGGTGTGTTGCGGCTACAGCGAAGCGGGATTGCCGCTCGCCTTCCAACTCGCCGGCAAGCCCTTCGAGGAAGGGACAGTGCTGCGGGCCGCTCACGCTTACGAGAAAGCCACCTCGTGGCGCTCGGTTCGCCCACGGCTGGAAGGATAGGCGGTTAGTCCCGGCTCGATGACCGAAACACCCGTGACCGAATACCTCGAGCGCGCGCGGGAGCTGGGTCCGGATCTGGAAGCGGCGGCCGACGAGATCGAGCGGCGGCGCGAGCTCCCCGAGCCGATCGTCGAAGCCTTGATCGACCGCGGCCTCTTCCGTCTGTTGCTGCCGCGCTTGCTGGGCGGCGCCGAATTGCCGCCGGCGGCCTACGTCCAGGTCATCGAGGAGGGGCGAAGCACGACGCCAGCGCCGGCTGGTGCCTTGGCCAGGCTAACGGCTGCGCGATGACCGCGGCCCTGCTCGACCCGGAAGTGGCCCGCGAGATCTTCGGGGATAGGCGCGGCATCGTCGCCTGGGGTCCGCCGGGTCCGGCCGAGGCCCGCGCGGTTGAGGGCGGCTATCGGCTGACCGGCACCTGGAGCTTCGCCAGCGGCAGCCATCATGCCACCTGGCTCGGCGCCCATGTGGCGATACTCGGCGAGGACGGGAGCCCGCAGCGGCGGCCGGACGGCGGTCCGGTGATGCGAACCCTGCTCTTCCGGAAAGCCAGCGCCAAATTTTCCGACATCTGGCATGTCATTGGTTTGCGCGGCACGGGAAGCGACAGCTACACCGTCACCGATCTCTTCGTGCCGGAAAGCCACACGGTTTTGCGCGAAGCCGAGCCGAAGCTTCGTCAGCCCGGCCTCCTCTACGCTTTCAGCAGCAGCAACATGTA
>VAZT01000522.1 GCA_005884825.1 Alphaproteobacteria bacterium | reverse complement strand
CTCCTCAGCCCCGGCATTGGGTGGCGCATCGCTCGGATCCTCGTTGATCGAGAGGAGCGGGTTAGTGCTGTAGTGACCGTCCTCAGCTGCAATCGCCGCCGTGGCGATTTCGGTTTCGACTTCGCCAGTGGTCGGAACGGTCTTCCAGACGATCTCAAACCGCCCATCATCGCGGGGCCGAATGCTGTAATCGACCGCCGGCGCCTTGCCGTTGGCGATCATTTTCTCAGCGGCGCGCTTGGCGTTGTTGCGCGCCGTGAAGCTGGAAGCAGTGGTGTCCATCGGTTTTTCCCTATTGGAGACGACGACACACATGCTCGGCGTGCCACCGAAGTCCAGTAGTGGAGCGACCAATCCCTGTGTCATGTCGCGGTTAACGAAATGCGCGACGCCGGGCCTTTTTCAGACAGGCGTGCTGAGGCGTACCGAGCGCGGTCTGCCGGTCTGACCGCGGCGCCACATCAGCAAGTCGACCACGATCCGGCAGCCGCTCGGGGTCAATGACCAGAGCGCCCCCTGCCGGAGGTCGTGCGCGGTTTCCTGCCGGTCTTTGCAGTGGCGCCGACGGTCACCCTCGGTCTCGGCAGCCTGCCCTTGTCGAGGCGATTTTCAGTACGGCGCGCCCGCGGGGATCACGGAGCTACTGATCGTGGACGTCCAAGCTGCCGAAACGGTGGACCTCGGCGGTCTGGCCCGGCAGCAGCAGGTTGGTAGCGTCGATTGTGCGTCAAGATCGCCGGGCCGGCGATGCGGTCGCCGGCGCCGAGCCGGGCGCGATCGTAGATCGGGGCGTCGGCCCTGCCGGCAGCCAGCGCGATCGGCTGATGCCGAGGCAAAGGTGCCGCCGCTGCGTATGGAGATCGTCAAGCGGAGCGACGACATGAAGGGCTTCGTCGTCTCTGCCGCGCCGCTGGGTTGTCGAGCGCCCTTTCTCCTGGTTCGGACGCAACCGGCGTCTCGACAAGGACTTCGAAAACCTTACCGAAACCCTGGCCACCTTCGTTACCCTCGCCTCCATTCAGCTGGCCCTC
>VAZT01000521.1 GCA_005884825.1 Alphaproteobacteria bacterium | reverse complement strand
GTTCGTCATTCGCCATAGGCGGTGACCATCATGACCGGCATTTCCGGCCGCGATTTCTTGACCTCGCGCAACAGGCTGAGGCCGTCCATCCCGGGGATGTTGATGTCGGAGAGGATGACGATCAGCTGCGGCCGGATGCCGTCGGCCAGCATCTGCAGCGCTTCCTCAGCCGACTCCGCGAAATGCAGTGCATAGAGACCCTGCGCACCTCGCGGCGGAAATGCTGGCGGAACGACTCGGCGATGTCGGCCTCGTCGTCGACGGTCAGGATACTGACAGTCATCTCCCCCTCGCCGCCGTTGAGGCATGCCGGTGCCGCGGCAGGTGCACCGTGAATTCGGTGAATTCCCCGACTTCGCTGTCCACGGTGATCGTGCCGCCGTGTTGTTGCGTTACAATGTCGTAGCTGATCGACAGACCGAGGCCGGTTCCTTCGCCGGTCGGCTTGGTCGTAAAGAACGGCCGGAACAGCTGGTCTTGGATCTCGGGCGGGATGCCGGTGCCGTTGTCGCGCACCCGGATCTCGACCGCCTCGCTATCCTCGCGCGTCGTCACCCCCAGGGTCGGCTGGAACGATCCGTTGCCGCTCTCCCGGGCGCGCCTCGTCGCCGCATAAAACCGTTGCCGAACAGGTTGAGAAAGACGCGGGTCATCTCCTGCGGCGCCACCTCTATCGGCTTCAGCGCCGGGGCGTAGTCGCGCTCCATCGTGATGTTGAAGCTCTGATCCTGGGCGCGGGTGCCGTGATAAGCGAGGTTCAGCGCCTCGTCGACCAGCGCACTGATGTCGACCGACCGCCGCTCACCGCTGACCCCGCGCGAGTGCTCCAGCATGTTCTTGACGATGTTGTCGGCGCGCCTTCCGTGCTCGGCGATCTTGTCGAGATTGCCCGTCAATATTGCGATCGTCTCGTCAATGTCGGCGCGCTTGTCAGCGTCGAGCGCAGCGACGGCCTCCGCCGCAGCCTTCAACTCGTCGAGCAGCTCGACCGAGAGCGCAGCAAAGTTGTTGACGAAGTTCAGCGGGTTCTTGATCTCGTGGGCGATCCCGGCAGTCAATTGACCTAAGGAGGCCATCTTCTCCGCATGGATCAGGCGGTCCTGGGCGCGGCGCAGATCGGCGAGTGCCGCCTCGGCCTCGGCGCGGGCGCGGCCGGCTTCCCGGAACAGCCCAGCGTTCTCGATCGCCAACACCGCCTGGCCGGCAAAGGTCTGCAGCAGGGTCGGGATGGTCGGGGCGAACGCGCCGACCCTGCGGCGGCGGATCACCAGCCCGCCGACGACCCTGTCGTCGCGCAACAGCGGCACCGCGAGCACCGCATGAATGCCCTCCAGCACGTTGCCCGCGCCGCGGCCCGGCATCGTCGGGTCCTGATGCACGTCGTTGACATACACCGGTGCGCGCGCCACCGCGGCGCGGCCGAGATGCGTCTCGCCCAGCCTGATCTTGCGCTCGCGCAGCACCGCCACCCGGTCCGCGCTCATGCCGAAGGCTGATTTCGGCACGAAGACCTGTTCGCTGTCGTCGAACTGGTAGATCGTGCCCTCATCGGCCTGCGACAGCCCGACTGCACGGCCGATGATCGTCGCCAGCACGGTGTCGACATCGAGGGAGGAATTGACCGCGCGCAAAACTTCTTCCAGGGCCTGCAACTCGGTGACCGAACGCGTCAGCGCGTCGGTACGCTCCTTCAATTCACCGAGCAACCGCGTGTTCTCGATCGCGATCACCGCCTGGTCGGCGAAGGTGCGCACCAGTTCGATCTGCCGTTCAGTGAAGGGCTCGATGCGCTGGCGCCCCAGAACGATGACGCCGATCGGCAATCCTTCGCGAATAAGCGGGACGCCGACATTCGATCGAACCTTGCCGATCCGGACCGACTCGGGCACCGCGTAGTCCGGATCAGCGGCAAGATCCGCAATCTGAACCGCTCGACCTTCCGCCAGGACGCGTCCAATGATCGACCCGCGCCCTGGCGAATGGGATTGCTGCCGTAAGACGGCGTCGAAGTCGGGCGACTGGCCAAAGGTTGCCGCAAAGCGGTACACGTCGCCCTGTCGGGTCGCAATCCCGCCGAGGTCGGCGCCGCAAAGCCGGCCGGCCATCTCGCACAGCGTATCCAGCACCGGTTGCAGATCGAAGGTCGAGCGGCTGATGACCTTGAGCACGTCGCTGGTCGCGGTCTGGTATTCGAGCGACTCTTCGAGATCATGCGTGCGCTGGCGCAGTTCGTTGAGCAGCCGCGCGTTTTCGATCGCGATGACCGCCTGGTCAGCAAAGGTCGTGACCAGCGCGATCTGCTTCTCGGTGAACGGCTCGACGCGCGAGCGGCCGAATGTGATGACGCCGATCAATGCATCTTCGCGGATCAGCGGCACCCCCAGCATTGTGCGCTGACCGCCGATCTGGACCGCTTCGGCCCGGGTGTATTCGGGGTCGGCCGCCGCGTCTACGATATGCACCGCGCGCCGTTCGAGCACGGTCCGGCCGGCCAAGGTGCCGCGGCCCAGCGGGATCGGATTGTGTGTTTGGAATTTCTTGTACTCTGCCGGTATCCCGAACGCGGCCACCATGCGATTGAGGCCATCTTGCAGTCGGAAGACAAAGCCGGAGTCGGCTTGGCAGATGCGCGCCGCCTTTTCAAGCATCGCGTCGAACACCGGGGCGAGATCGCCGGGCGAGGAATTGATGGCCTGCAACACCTCGGCGGTCGCGGTCTGCTGCTCCAGCGCTTCGCGGGTTTCGGTCAAGAGCCGC
>VAZT01000594.1 GCA_005884825.1 Alphaproteobacteria bacterium | reverse complement strand
CAACACCGAGCCCCGCAAAGGTGAGAGCTGCAAGTGCGACAAGCAGACCGGAACGTCGCCTGATCATTGAGCTTTCAGCCATTTGGCTGAACCGGTGGCAAGGTCGATCTCCCGCTCCTTGCCGCGGGTGCGCTTCCGAAGCGCCGAAAGGGGGCGTAAGCTGGTGATGCATGCGATCCGCCGCGCTAAAGCCAGCGGTAAGGGTGCACGAAACAACCGGAGACAGGCAATGCCGATAGTCGATTCCCAAATCCACATCTGGGAAGACGCCAGGATGTCGCCGCAGCACCGGCAGATCCCGACCTATTCCATGGATGACGCGCTGAAGGAGATGGCGGAGGCCGGGGTCGACGCGGCGGTGATCCATCCTCCCAGCACGCTCGGCGAGAAGGTCAACGAGCTGGCGGTCGACGCGGTCCGCCGGCACCCCGACAAATTCTGCATTCTCGGACATTTCGACCTGCAGAGCCCGGATCGCGAAGCGATCGTCAAGAACTGGCGGCAACGCCCCGGCATGCTCGGCTTTCGCTTCACGTTCAACCAGCCGCATCAGCAGAGCTGGTGGAGCGACGGCTCGCTCGACTGGTTCTGGGCGGCGTGCGAAAGGGAGAAATTGCCGGTCGGGCTCCTCGCCGGCGGCCACATGGCCGCTTTCGCCAAAATCGCCGAGCGCCATCCCGGATTGAAATTGCACATCGACCATATGGGCCGCCATGGAGGCGCCGGCGGCGCAAAGGACGACGCGGCTTTTGCCGATCTGGGCGAGATGCTGGCCGTCGCCAAATACCCGAACGTCGCGCTCAAGCTCTCCGGTGCGCCGAGCTATTCGAGCGAGCCCTACCCCTATCGCAACATCCACGAATACATCCGGCAGATGTTCGATGCGTTCGGCCCGCAACGCTGCTTCTGGGGGACCGACATCACCCGGATGCCGTGCTCCTATCGGCAATGCGTAACGATGTTCACCGAAGAGCTGCCGTGGCTGCAGGGCCGCGACAAGGAGCTGGTCATGGGACAGGCCGTCTGCGACTGGCTCGGCTGGAAGCGCCCAGCCTGATTACGGAACCTGATTACGGGCAGGCGCACCTTCGGGTTCGGCCGCCGCGCCGCCGCCGGGGGCATCGGCGGCGGCATAAGCCGTCGGGTCCTTCTGCCACAGCCGGATGCCCCCGGTCAGGCCGTCGGTATTGGGCACGATCGTGGCGTCGGGCGGCAGCGGAAAGGTGATGTCCTTGGCGTTGCCGCCGCCGATGTAGAGGTGGTCGAAGCGGACAACCTCGCGCAGGATGTCGATGACTTTGGCCACCCGCTTGTTCCAGGCCTTCTTGCCTTTCCTTTTGCGAGCGGCATTGCCGATGTATTGGTCGTAGGTCTTGTTTCCGCTGACCGGGTGATGAGCGAGCTCGAGATGGGGCAAGATCTCGCCGTCGCGAAAGAGTGCCGTCCCGGCGCCGGTACCGAGGGTCAGCACCATCTCCAGCCCTTGCCCCTTGATCGCGCCAAAGCCCTGGACATCGGCATCGTTGAGCACGCGGACCGGCTTGCCCAGATGTTCGGCGAGCACCGATTGGAGATCGAACCCAGCCAAGGCGTCCGTCCCGAGATTGGGCGCGGTAATGACCCGCCCGTCGCGAACATAACCGGGAAAGCCGACCGACACCCGCTCGTACGTGCCGAGCGGCGCGGCAACCTCATCGATGGCGCGGACGAGATCCTCGGGGGAGACCGGCTTGGGTGGGGTCGGCACCCGCTGCCGCTCGCCGATCATACTCCCGGCATCGTCGAGCAATGCGGCCTTGATCCCGGTCCCGCCGATATCGATCGCGAGTGTGCGGGTTTGGTTCATAGCTCGTCTTTCCTTGCGGACTCAGCGAGACCACGGGGGTTCGCCGAAGCGGTCTCTCGGTTTCCAACTGCGGCTGGACGTGCATTCGGGTCAAGCTTATTTCTGCTGTACGTCAGGCCAGCGTGGCGGAGTGGGATGCGAATTGGGGCGATCCTGAAGACGATGTCGGCGCTCGCCGGCCTGGTGGCGCTGCTCTCGTCGGGGGGCGCGCGGGCGGGCGGCCCGCCGGCGCCGGAAGATCTCGTCAAGCCCGGCCTCGTCGCGGAAACCGCGTTGATCGCGGCGGGGACGACTCTGTGGGTCGATCTTCACCTCGAGGTCAAGCCGGGCTGGCATATCTACTGGCAGAACCCCGGCGATTCCGGCTTGCCGACGGCGATCGACTGGAAGCTGCCGCCCGGGTTTTCGGCGGGGCGCATCCTCTGGCCGGTGCCCGAGCACTTTGTGCAAAACGGCATCGGCAACTTCGGCTATGCCGGAACGGTCGATCTCCTGGTTCCGATCAGTGCCCCGAAGGAGCTGGCGGTGGGACGGACCGCCGTGCTCGACGCCGAAGCATCCTGGCTTGCCTGCGCCGACATCTGCATCCCGGGAAGCGCCAAATTAGCCTTGAAACTGGCGGTCGCGGCGCAACCCGCCGCTCCCGATCCTGCCGTTGCGCCGCAGTTTGCGGCTGCGCGCGGGCGTCTGCCCGCACCAGCTCCGTTCGAGACCCGCTTTGCGCTCGATGCGCATGGTTTTCGAATCCTGGTTCCATCGAGCGCCGTCGGCGAACTGCGCAACCCGACAGGAATGTTTTTTCCGATCAAGGAATCGCTGATCGACGCTGCCGCCGACCCGCGCGTCGAACGGCGTGGGGATGGGCTGGCGATCGTTTTGCCGAGGGCCTCGGACGGGACGGCTGCGCCGGCGACCCTCGATGGCGTGCTCGCCTTGCGCGGCGAGGACGGCGGCGAACGCGCCTTTGAGGTCAGCGCCAACCCCGTTCCGGGGGTGCCGCCCGAAGGCGGCATCGTGTGGTGGCAGGCGCTGCTGCTGGCGTTTCTCGGCGGCGTCGTGCTCAACGCGATGCCGTGCGTGTTCCCGATTCTTTCCTTGAAATTGCTGAGCGTTGCGCAGCACGCTCATGGGCATCGCTCCGAGCGGGCCTATCACGGGCTCGCCTATACGGCGGGGGTGCTGGCGAGCTTTGCGGCACTGGGCATCGCGCTGCTCGCGCTGCGCGCTGGTGGCCGGGCGGCAGGCTGGGGTTTTCAGCTTCAATCGCCGGTTTTTGTCGCGGTGCTCGCATACCTCCTCTTCGCAATGGGGTTG
>VAZT01000593.1 GCA_005884825.1 Alphaproteobacteria bacterium | reverse complement strand
CGATAACCATTATGGCGAGAAACGCCGGTGTGCTGTCCATCGCGGGAACCATCGACACGCTGGCGTCGGCCCATACGATCGTACCGTCCTTGCGGCGATAGCGCTTTTCGAGCCGGTAGCTGCGCCGCTAGCCGGTGACCACGGCATCGCGAAGCTCGCGCGTCGCCGCCAAATCGTCCTCGTGCGTAAAATCGAACACCGTAAGCCTTTGCAGCTCGCTCTTGCTGTATCCGAGCAGCCGCTGGAACGCCGGATTTCCCGGATTTCGGTTTGTCGTTCCATCGCACCTAATGCCGCCCTCGGGCGGTCAGAACAAAATCTGCCCTCTCGCTCGGGCGAGCGGCTATATTAGAACATGTACCACCGCTCGCGAGGGAGCCTCTTAGAGGACTGCTCCGGTGCCGCGCTATCGCTATCTTATCAGCCCCGCTTTTCCAGCCGTCGCCCTGCTCGGCGCCGGAGTTACGTGTCGTAAGAATCGCGGTCGTCCGGGCGAGAGGCGATGATGACCGAGGCTATAGCCACCGTTATCGTCATCGATGACGATCCCGCAGTCCGGGAGTCGATCGGCGGCCTGCTCCGGTCCGTCGGGCTGCAAGCGAAGTTGTTCACTTCGGTGGATGAATTCCTCAAAGCCGGTCGGCCGGACGGGCCCGCCTGCCTGGTGCTTGATGTCCGGCTGCCCGGGCGAAGCGGGCTTGATTTTCAGCGGGAGATCGCCGCCGCTAACATCCAACTCCCGATCATCTTCGTCACCGGGTACGGCGACATCCCGATGTCCGTCAGGGCGATGAAGGGTGGCGCGATCGAGTTCCTGACCAAGCCCTTCCGCGACCAGGATTTGCTCGACGCGATCCAGCTCGGTCTCGCGCGCGACCGTGCCTGGCTGGAGAACGAAAAAGCGCTGGCCGGGTTGCGGGCGCGCTTCGAGACCCTCACCCCGCGCGAGCGTGAGGTGATGGCCCTGGTCGCAGCCGGCCGTCTCAACAAGCAGATCGCCTACGAGATCGGTGTCAGCGAGATCACGGTAAAAGTGCATCGTGGCCAAGTGATGCGAAAGATGCAGGCCGCTTCTCTGCCCGACTTGGCCCGGATGGCCGACAGCCTGAACCTCACCGGGGAAAAGTCTCAGAGCTGTTAGGTACCACAGCCGGCGCGCGTCCGCCGAGACTGCCTATTTCGGCCGCGCCGTGCCGCTCCCAGCGCGGTGCTATACCAAAGTCTGATAAGAATGATTCTCAAGCGGCAGTCATTCATCCGCCGATCCAATAGCACGGTCTAAAGCTCTCCCTTAGCTTTGATCGCGGCATTCTAACCTCTTCTATTGGGAAGGCGGTCATGCAGCGACGCAACCTACGCATACACCCGCGCCAAATTGCACGGCGCCACAACTCGAGGCGATGGGCGGCAAAAGAGACGAATACTCATCCGGAGCTCGCCCTCTGGGACGAAAACCCATTGGCGCCAGGCGCGAACCGGCGAAGCTCGACAACAACCGACGCGGCTGTCGAATTCGGGCGCTTTCGTGTGCTGTTGCGCCAGCGGCAGCTGCTCGCCGACGGTGTTCCGATCGAGCTCGGCACGCGCGCCTTCGATCTCCTTATGGCCCTGCTAAAGGCCGACGGCTTGCTCATCTCTAAAGAGGAGCTGCTCAGCCGAGTGTGGCCTGGTATCGTGGTATCGGAAGAGAACCTCAAGGTTCAAGTCTCCGCGTTGCGCAAGGCGCTCGGTGCGGACCGCGATGTCATCCGCACGGAATTCGGCCGCGGCTACCGATTTACCGGCGTGCTGCGCTGGAATGCCGGCCCGGATGCGTGGCAATGTCCGTCACGAGCGAAGCTGCAATGTGGCCGAGCTTTGTTTCCACAAAACGATTGGCGATCGCTCCGGTGCAGTTTCGGTTCGAGCTAGCAACCGGGTGAGGTAACCAAACCGGCAGCAATACTCATGTCGTCACAGCCAGCGCAGCTCGAATCCGCGGAGAAGCTGCCCGATGGTACCACGATCCGGCTGCGGTCGTGCGCCCCGAGACGAGAGGCTGCTGATGGACCTCGCCGCGCATATGAGCCCCGAGCACATGCGGCTCCGCTTCCTCGCCGCGAT
>VAZT01000592.1 GCA_005884825.1 Alphaproteobacteria bacterium | reverse complement strand
CCAGGAAACGTGTAGCCGGCCAATTGCAGGGGGTAGGTCGGCGTAAGGTTCGCTGCGGCGGCCATTGCAGTGCCGAAGGCGATCCCGACGGCCCAGCCGACGAGCAATGCCCAGTCATTGAACCAGCGAGTATAGGCGCCGAGGATCACTGCCGGCAATGTCTGAATGATCCAGATGCCGCCCAGGAGTTGAAGATAGATCGCATATTGCGTCGGCACAAAAATGATGAATACGAGGGCGCCGAATTTGACGATCAGCGATACCCATTTCGCCATCTGCGCTTCTTGCTTGTCGGTCGGGTTCCGGTTGATGAACTCGCGGTGGATATTGCGGGTGTAGAGGTTGGCCGCGGCGATCGACATGATCGCTGCCGGCACCAGGGCGCCGATCCCGACCGCCGCAAAGGCGATGCCGACAAACCATGCCGGGAAGCTGTGCAGGAAGAGCGCCGGCACCGCGAAATTGTTGCCGAACTGCTTGAAGCCGGCGGCGTATTCGGGAAGATTGCCGACCCCGGCGGCAATGGCGAAAAAGCCGACGAGCGCTAGCAGGCCGAGCATCAAGGAATAGCCCGGCAGCAGCGCGGCATTGCGGCGAACCGCATGGCCGCTGCTGGCAGCCAGAATCCCCGTCATCGAGTGAGGGTAGAGGAAGAGCGCAAGCGCCGACCCGAAAGCCAACGTCGCGTAGGCGCTGTAAGCACCCGTGGTATTGGGTCCGGGGGTCGCCAGCAGCAATTTCGGCGGCGGGACCGCTGCGAAGATTTTGCCGAAACCGCCGAGCTCGATCGGAATGACGATCACGGCGGCGAAGGCGGTCAGATAGATCAGGATATCCTTGACGATGGCGATCGAAGCAGGCGCGCGCAGACCGCTCGAATAGGTGAAGGCGGCCAGGATCACGAAAGCGATAATCAGCGGGAGGTCGGCCGCAAAGCCGGTGCCCGACACGCCGAGGGCGGCGATCACGACCTGCAAGCCGACGAGCTGCAAGGCAATGTAAGGCATCGTCGCGACGATCCCGGTAATCGTCACGGCCAAGGCGAGCCAGCGGTTGCCGAAGCGGCCGCGCACGAAGTCGGCCGCCGTGATGTAATGGTGCTTGTGGCAGACGTGCCAGATGCGCGGGAACACGAGGAAAAAGATCGGGTAGGCAACGATCGTATAGGGCACCGCGAAGAAGGCGACGGCGCCCGCGCCAAAGGCGAGTGCCGGGACGGCAATGAAAGTATAGGCCGTGTAGAGATCGCCGCCGATCAGGAACCAAGTGACGATCGTGCCGAAGCGTCGTCCGCCGAGCCCCCATTCGTGCAGCAAGTCGAGATCGCCTCTGCGCCAATTGGCCGCCGCGAAACCCAGCCATGTGATAAACCCGAACAACGCTATGAAGATGACCAGCGCGGTCCAATTGACGTCTTCCACCTATTCCTCCCGCGCGTTACTGCGCTTTGGGGTTTCTATTTGACGATTAGTCTTCAGTAGCAAAATATACGATCGCCGTAAGCAGGGCTCCCAGGAGGATCCAAAGCAGCTGATACCAGTAGAAAAACGGCAGGCCAACCAAATAAGGTTCGGCTTTATTGTAGAAGGGCGGCCAGAGCACGGCGGCGAATTGGATAAGGAGGAGCAAGTACCACCAACTCCATCGGCCCCGCTTCTTGGTCGGGTCATCCATGGGTCCCTCGCAACCGAATGATCCTGCCGACGCGCCAACTCGCAGCAGCTGACCGCAAACGTGCCTTACGGATACTCCTCCGCGTTCCCGGAGTTCAA
>VAZT01000591.1 GCA_005884825.1 Alphaproteobacteria bacterium | reverse complement strand
GCCCGGCAACGTTGAAGCGGCTAGCGCCCCGGTGCCGTCCCCGCCTAAAATTACCGGGTCCAACCCTTGCCGAAGAGGAGTAGCACGATGAGCAGGTTCCGCACACTGCGGGCCGGGGTCTTCCTGCCGCCGTTCCATCCGAACGACGAAGACCCGCTCTTGTGCATGGAGCGCGACTTCCAGCTGATGCAGTGGCTGGACATGCACAATTACGCCGAGGCCTGGATCGGCGAGCACCATTCCGGCGGCTATGAGATCTACGGCCAGCCGGAGCTGTTCATCGCCACCGCCGCGGAGCGTACGCGGCACATTCGCCTCGGCACCGGGGTCATCTCACTGCCCTACCACCATCCCTTTATGGTGGCGGACCGCATCGTGCAGCTCGACTACCAGACGCGCGGCCGGGCGATGTTCGGCTTCGGCCCCGGGCTTTTGCCGTCGGACGCGATGATGCTTGGCATCGACCCGGAGACGCAGCGCGACCGCATGGCCGACGCGATCGACATCATCGCCCGTCTGCTGGACGGCGAAATCATCACCCAGAAGAGCGAATGGTACGAGATGCGCGAGGCGCGCCTCCACCTGCGCCCCTATTCGAAGCCGCGCCCGCACTTGGCGATCGCCAGCGCCGTCACTCCCTATGGCGGCAATCTCGCCGGAAAGTACGACCTCGGCATGCTGTGCGTGATGGCGGGCAGCCCGAACGGCTACGACGCTCTCGACTACAACTGGCAATTGGCCAGCAGCGCGGCGGCGGCGCAGGGCCGCGTCATGGACCGCGCCAACTACCGCATCATGGCGCCGTTCCACATCGCCGCGACCCGCGAGGAGGCGATCGAGAATGTCAGGGCCGGCTTCGAGAAGTGGCAGCTTTATTCGTACTCGGTGAACCCCGAGGGCGGTGCGGCGATCGGCATGCCGAGCATCGATGAAATCAATGCCGGCGGCCGGGGGGCCATCGGCACGCCCGACGACGCATTGCGCGTTCTGGAGAATTACTGGGAGAAGACCGGCGGCTTCGGCTGCATCCTGATGCTGGCGCACGATTGGGCCGACTGGGAGGCGACGAAGCGCTCCTATGAATTGTTCGCGCGCTACGTGCTGCCGCGCTTCGAGGAGCGCAGCGCCTGGCGCTCGCAATCGATGGACTGGATGCGTGCCAACCGCGAAGCCTTCAGCGCTAGGCGCAAGGCTGCCTCCGCCAGTGCCGTCGCCCGCCATTTTGCGGCAGAGGAGGCGGCAAAGACCCGGGACGCCGCGAAATGACCCGGACGATTGCGCTCGCCGGCACCCCCCTCGAACTGGTCGAGCGCGGCCAGGGTAGGCCGCTGTTGTTTCTCCACGCTGGCGAAGGGCTGGCGCCCGAGCGGCCGTGGCTCGATCTGCTCTCGCGGCGCTATCGCGTGATCGCGCCCTGTCATCCCGGCTATGGCAACTCGCCGCTGATCGACGGCGGCGGCTCGGTCGACGACCTCGCCTATCTCTACCTCGATCTCGCAGCCGAACTCGGCCTTGACGGCGCGGTGCTGGTCGGCGCCGATCTCGGGGGCTGGATCGCGGCCGAGATGATGGTGCGCTCGAGCGCCCGCTTCTCCCGCCTCGTGCTGACCGCCCCGCTCGGGATCAAATTGCGCGGCCGCGACGAGCGCGACATCGCCGACATCCATGCGATGACGCCGGCCGAATATCTGCGGCTTGCCTGGGCCGACGCGAGGAACGGCGATGTCGATTACACCGCGCTGCCGGACAGCGAGCTGGCGGCGATTGTGCGCGGCCGCGAGGCCTTTGCGCTCTACGGCTGGAAGCCCTACATGCACAATCCGCGTTTGAAGCGCTGGCTACACCGGATCGACCGGCCGACCTTGCTGCTGTGGGGCGCCGCGGACGGCATCGTCACCCCTTTTTACGGCGAGGGCTGGCGTCAGGAGATAGCCGGCGCTCGCATCGACGTCATCCCCGACGCGGGCCACTTCCCGCATTGGGAACAGCCGGAAGAATTCGTCCAGCGCCTGTCGGCTTTCGTCGACGGCCGCAACGACTAGCGAGGAACAGCGTCATGCGCGTCTGGTATTTCTCCGAGATGGCCTACCACCCGGCCTGGGAAGAGGGGCTGAAGCGCGGTTCGCTGCGGGTCGTGCTGCCGAACGCCAATTACGACCCCGAGATCGGCCATCGCCTGTTGAACCGCTATCTCGACGAATTCCGGCTGTGCGACGAGGTCGGCCTCGACATCATGGTCAACGAGCATCACAGCACGTCGACGTGCCTGACGATCTCGGTGCCGATGGCGCTGGCGGTCATCGCGCGCGAGACCAAGCGAGCGCGACTGTTGTCGCTCGGCAACCCGATCGCGAACCGCCCGGACCCGGTGCGCGTTGCCGAGGAGATGGCTTGGCTCGACGTCCTCTCGGGTGGCCGGCTGGAGATGGGGCTGGTCAAGGGTGCGCCCTACGAAATCGCGCCGGCCAACAGCAACCCGGCCAATCTGATGCGGCGCTATTGGGAGGCACACGATCTGATCCTGAAGGCGATGTCGACAACCGACGGCCCTTTCAGTTGGGAGGGCGAGTTCTTCCATTACCGCAACGTCAACATCTGGCCGCGGCCGTATCAGCAGCCGACGCCGCCGGTGTGGATGACCGGCCTCAGCCCCGAGACCGGCCGGATGGCGGCCGAACGCGGCCATGTCGTCGGCACCCTGTTATCGCTGTCAGCCGCCGGCCCGA
Organism: Alphaproteobacteria bacterium; assembly: GCA_005884825.1. GTDB lineage: Bacteria > Pseudomonadota > Alphaproteobacteria > ATCC43930 > CGMCC-115725 > AP-15. The sequence goes on along the minus strand of VAZT01000591.1, from coordinate 1,651 downwards.
TGTTCGGCGGCCGACTATGTTCGGACTTCGGTGGTCGTGGCCGAGGCATTCACAAACCCGCCGGGCTACAACTCGCTCGCCGCGAACATCGCGATGCTCAAATCCGGCGGAAAGCGCGGCGGCTTTGTTCGGGACCGCCACGGCAACCCGGTCGACCAGAGGACCGCGACGATCGAGCAGTTGCTCGAGAGCGGTACCTGCTTCGCCGGTACGCCGGATGACGTGTACAACCAGATCAAGGCGCTCAGCGACAGTGTCGGCGGCTTCGGCAATCTCTTGATGTTCGGCCAAGGCGGCTTCCTCGACCATGCCGACACGGTCGCCAACATCACCTTGTTCGCGAAGGAAGTGCTGCCGCGGCTGCGGGAGCTTAGCCCGGAATCAAAGAAGATTGCTGCGGTTGCCGCACAATAGTGCGGCTCCATGCGTGCCGATATCACCTGGGCAGGAGAAACCGATGGCCGATGCGGAAATCGTTTCACTACGAGCGAAACTGGCCAGCCGGCCGCGTTCCGACGATTATCGGCAGCGCCGGCGAGACTTCGATGCGCGAAGTCTCGAATACGGCGTAGCATCCGATGTTACGGTCGAGCCGGTTACGGCAAACGGCGTGCGCGCCGAGTGGACATCGACCCCACAGGACGGCAGCGACGCCGCGCTCCTCTATCTACACGGCGGCGGATACGTGATCGGTTCGCTCGATAGCCACAGGCATCTCGTCGCGGAAGTTGGCCGCGCTGCCGGATGCTGGGCGTTGGCGCTCGATTACCGGCTTGCGCCCGAGGACCCGTTCCCTGCAGCGGTCGAGGACGCCGTCGCCGGCTATCGCTACCTCCTTGCTCGCGGCCTCAAATCGGGCCGCATCGCGGTCGCCGGCGACAGCGCCGGCGGCGGGCTCGTCGTGGCTGCGATGGTGGCGATCCGCGAGGCGGGATTGCCGCAACCTGGTTGCGGCTGGTGCATCTCGCCTTGGGTAGACATGGAAATGACCGGCGAGACGATGACCAGCAAAGCGGCGGCCGATCCGATGGTGCAGAGGGACGGCGTTTCTGAGATGGCGCGCCTCTACTTGAACGGAGCCGATCCGCGGTCGCCGCTCGCGGCACCGATCTATGCGGATTTGGCCGGTCTTGCGCCCCTGTTAATCCAGGTCGGCGCCGCTGAAACCCTGCTCGACGATGCGATCCGCCTCGCCAAAGTGGCCGGCGCCGCGGACATAGGTATCGACCTACAGATCTGGCCAGAAATGGTTCACGTCTGGCATCTGTTTCACCCCGAGCTGAAGGCGGGCCTCCGGGCGATCGAGGCCGGGGGCGCGTTCGTGCGTGCACATACCTCTGGATAGATCAGGTATCGGTGCAATAAACCAAACAATCAGCGCGGCCTCCAGCTTCTCGGATCGGCTCTTGAGAATGCGATTTTACCTCTATCTGTGCACGCTTTGAGCTTGCAAGCTCACGGCAATTGCCACGCGGTGACGGCCGTCGGGATCGTCCTGCTAGGCCTTGGCGCTATTGTTGCGTTTCCAGGTCCCAGCCTCAGCGCCACCAAGTATGAAGCGCCATAGCGTGGATAGTCGATCGATTGGGACGAAGGTGATGACGTCAAGCATGATCGGCGGAGCGATGCTGCCGCATGCCCCGCAATTCTT
>VAZT01000590.1 GCA_005884825.1 Alphaproteobacteria bacterium | reverse complement strand
TTCCTAGCTGCAGCCGCGGCGACACCGCGTTCGCGCGATCCGCCGACCCAACCGGCTTCTCTCGCGCTTCCGGATGGTCACGCTGTTCGATCCACGCGTAGAACGCATCCATATCGATAGGGATAAATTTACGCGAGCTCCCCACCTCGGCTGAGAATTCTTCCGAGAGCCCGCTGGTTAGCCTATGAGCCCTCTCCCGATCAGTTCGCTAGTCGAGGATGCGGTTCGCGTGAACCGCGGTCGGGGATAGTTAATCGATAGCGCCGGCCGCCGCCAGCAGCTAACCTCAACCGCCGGATCCAGGGCCAGTCGTGCTGATAACCGGAAACTATGATTTCGATCCGTGAAGAAGTCCCGATCGCGATGCCGCCCGAGGTGTTGTGGCCGATCCTCTCCGACCCGGCGGTCGTCGCTTCGTGCATCCCCGGCGCCGTCCTGACCAAATCGAGCGAGGGCGGTACCTATCAAGGAACAATGCGCGTGAAGTTCGGCCCGACGGTGGCGGTATTTCGGGGCGAGGCCAAACTCGCTTATGACCATTCTGTCCGACGCTGCACGATCCAGGGGCGCGGGATCGACGGACGGGGTGCCTCGCGGGCAAACGCCTCGGGAAGTGTCGAGGCGACCGGCGACCGCACGACCTTGTTGAAAGTCGAAGGTCATTTCAACGTTACCGGCCCGCTCGAAACCTTTGCAAATGCGGGCGGGGTACACCTCGCTCGTGCGATCCTCGCCGAGTTCGCCGAGAACGTCGCGAAGCTGATACCTGAGCAGGTGGAGGTTGCAGGCCCCCGGCTCGACCCTCTCACCGCAGGTGGGGACAGGCAGAGGGCTACGCCGTTGTCCGAGCAAAAGCAAGCGGTAGCGCCGGCGGCCTCGGAGCTCAAGGGCGGCAAGATCTTGTGGCGCGCTTTCGTTTCGTGGCTGCGGCAGGTCTTTTTCGGAAAGAGAGAAGCACAATGAGCGACAATCAGGTTTCGGACATCTTAGCACAGGCCTTTGCTGCCGAGGGGGTCGATACTCTCTTCACCCTGATGGGTGACGCCAACATGTATTGGTCGGCATCGATGGCCGAAAACCAAAAGGTGCGGCTGATCCATGCGCGCCACGAGCACTGCTGCGTAGCAATGGCCGATGCTTACGCCCGAGCTACCGGCAAGGTCGGGGTAGGTTCAGTGACGTGCGGTCCGGGCTATACCCAGATCATGACAGCGCTTGCGATGGCGGCGCGCGGCAATGCGCCGGTGGTGGTGTTCGCCGGTGACGCCCCGGTCGGTGCCTCCTGGTACATTCAGTCGATCGATCAGGCGCCGTTGGCATTGGCGACCGGTGCGCATTTTGTGCCGATCCGCACGATTGATCGGGCGCTCGATTGCGTGCGCGAGGCATTTTATGTTGCGCGCGCCGAGCGCAAGCCGGTGGTGCTCAGCGTGCCGCTCGATCTGCAGACAGAAGAATTTCCGTATCTGCCCGACTACACACCGTCTACCGATCTGATGCCGCGCGCCCAGGTGCTACGGCCCGACCCGGCGGTGGTCGACGAAATAGTTATGATGGTCGCCGAGGCGGAACGGCCGATCGTGATTGGCGGGCGCGGCGCGCTGTGGTCGGGCGCCAAGGGCGCACTCGAGTCCTTGGCACAAGAATCGGGTGCGCTCCTCGCGACGACGCTCCTCGGCAAGGGATTGTTCGATGGCAACCCGTTCGCGCTCGATGTTGCCGGCACCTTCGCCACCGATCTCGGCCGCGAGCTGTTTGCCGAAAGCGATCTCGTTATCGCCGCCGGAGCCGGGCTCGGCCACTACACGACCGAGGGTGGTTATCTTTTCCCGAATGCCAAGGTGGTGCGAATCGACACCCAGCCGCGCGGGCTATGGCAGGGGCTACGGACCGCCGACCTTCATGTTCAGGCCGACGCGAAAGCCGCAGCCGAGGCGATTGTAAGCCGGCTGAAGGAAAGGGGAATCAACCGTCGCGGCTGGCGCAGCAACGAAATCGCTGCGAAGATTGCCACGACGGCCGAGAACCCGGACCCCAAGCCATATACGCCGACTCCCGGCACCCTAGACCCGCGGCCGGTCGTCAAGGAGTTGTACGCGGCAGTGCCGAAAGATTGGGACATCATCGTCGCCGGCGGGCATTGCTTCAGCTTTGCGATGACGCATCTGCGCGGCCGCCCGACCGGGAGATATCACATCCCGATCGATTTTGGCGCGATCGGCTCAGGTCTTCCAGCGGCGATCGGCGTCGCCACGGCGCGCAATAACGGCAAGGTATTGCTGATCGACGGCGACGGCAGCCTCTATCAGCATATCCAGGAGCTCGAGACCGTGCGGCGCCACGGCATCAAGCTATTGATTTGCATCATCAACGATGGTGGCTATGGGGCCGAGACACACAAATTCCGGGCCCATGGCGTCGATCCCATGTACGCGACCCATGGCCGGGGTGATCTTGCCCAGATAGCGCGCGGGTTCGGTCTCAGCGGCACCAAAGTGACGAGCCTGGGTCAGTTCGAAAGACTGTTCCACGAGCACCAAGCGCAGGATCGCGCCTCTTTATGGGACGTGCATGTTGACGACCTAATCCCGTCGCGCAACTTCCGCCGCGTCCATTACGGTGAAGCATAAAAGCTGGCGGCACATCATTCGGTTTTCGCGGAGGAGGTCATGCCGATATTGGATTCCCAGGTTCACGCCTACGAACGCAATCACCCCGGCCGCCCGTGGATCGGCACTCTCTACGGACCGCCCGAGGTCACCGGGGACCAGATGGCGGCCGCCATGGACGCCGTCGGTGTCGACGGCGCGATACTGGTCTCGCCATTCAGCATGTACCGCTATGACGCCAGCTACGCCCTCGAGGTCTTTGCCGCCCACCCCGGCCGGTTCAGGCTGGTTAAACCGGTCGATCCGACCGACCCTGCCGTGGTCGATACGATCATTGATTGGGCTTCCACCGACGGCGCCGTAGGCATCCGGATCTTCCTGAGAGACAA
>VAZT01000589.1 GCA_005884825.1 Alphaproteobacteria bacterium | reverse complement strand
GCCGCAATCGGTGCCGGCGATTACGCGATGCGCGTCGCCGACCGTCGCCGCGAGACGTTCCAATCGATCGGCAACGGCTTCGGGGTGCTCGACGAAATTGGTCAAGCTGTCGATAACCCCGCCGATTATGATCTGGTCGTCGGCGAGCGGCAGCTTCTCGAATACACGGTATTCATGAGCGTGCCGCGGATTGGCGAAGGGGAAGAAGAAAGCGCCTACATTGGCTTGTTTGACAACCGGCAGGATGTCGGCCAATGCCACGTCGCAATCGTGCGGCCCTTCGTAATTGCCCCAGCAGACATGCAGCCGAACGCGGTCGCGCGGGATGTTTTCCAACGCTTTGTTGATCGTCTCGACGACTCGCTCGACAAATCCGAGGAAATCGCCGAGCGGCCGGTCCTGGTAAGAGAGGTGGCGTTCCAGCGCCAGGTCGGGGCAGTCGAGCTGCAACAGAAAGCCGTTCCGCACGATCGTTTCGTATTCGGGTTTGAGGGCCACGCCCAGCGCCTCGAGATAAGCCTCTTCGGTGTCGTAGTACTCGTTCTTCATCGCACCGGCGATGATCCCCGGAGACGGCGCCGTCACGAACGGCTCGACGAATTGGGTCCCAGTGTCGCCAAGCGCGGCCCGGAGGTCGGCACATTCGGCTTCGATCGCCTCTGTACCGAGATAGCGGATTTCACCGATCGCCTTTGGCGGCCCCATGTTGCTGACCGCTTCCTTGGCGGCGAGCTGTTGCTCCATCATCTGCTTGAATGCCGGATAGCGCAGCGCGTCGGCGCGCGTCCGGCGCTGCCAGGACCCGCCAAACCCGCTCATGCGGTGTCGGATGTGGAGGAAGAACCCCTCCCGCTGTTGCTCGCCGTTATTACCGATGTCGACCCCGGCCTCGGCCTGCTTGCTCAGGACCGAGCGCAACGCCGCCTGACCCAGGCTTTCGAGCTCGGCTGGGTCGACCGATTCTCCTCTCGCTCGGCGCACATAGAGCCGGGTCAGCTCCGGCGGGCGCGGCAGGCTGCCGGTATGGGTCGTCAGGATGCGGTCTTCGCTGCGGCGCATTGTCACTCCTTTTGGCTGAATTCCTGGGTTTTCCCAAGTGTAGCGCGAAAGCGGCGCGCGGCGAACGATGCGATTGAGAATAAGATCGCTTGTCGTGTAGCGGTGTTTTTCGTAGGGTACAGCCCTTCGTCGCAACAACCGAAAGGAGGTGATCCTGTGTCTATCCCTAAACCGCGGTCATCCGCTGCCGTGACCAGGATCCCCACTCAGCTGGAGGTCCTCGCCTGAGGGCGACGGCTCGCGGCCGCGATTGGCCGCCGGTTATCGGTTAACGGAAAGGCCGCCTCTCGGGGCGGCCTTTCTCATTGGCCCAGGCCTTTCTCATTGGCCCAAAGGGGCGTTAGGCCTACCATTGTCAAAGCCTCTTCCGATCGCGGAGTGACCGCCATGCCCGACACCTTGACGACGAATTCGCCGATCATCGCCGGCTATCGCGCTGCGACGCCGGGTTCGGCGGCCGCCTCCGAGAAGGCCAGCCGGCTGTTCCCCAGCGGCGTTACCCATGATTCGCGCTACATCGAGCCTTACGGGCTCTACATCACCCGAGCGCAGGGGCCGCGGAAATGGGATGTCGACGGCAATTGCTACGTTGACTATTTCGGCGGACACGGCGCGCTTTTGCTCGGCCACAGCCATCCCAAGATTGTCGAGGCGGTCAAGCAGCAGATCGAGCGCGGCACCCACTTCGGCGCCTCGCACGAAACCGAAATCGCCTGGGCGGAGTGGGTCCTGAAGCTCGTCCCTTCGGCCGAGCGCGTGCGGTTCACGTCATCGGGCACCGAGGCGACCCTGATGGCGGTGCGGCTCGCCCGCGCCTTCACCGGCAAGTCGAAGCTGATCCGCTTCAAGCATCACTTCCACGGCTGGCACGATCATATGACCTCGGGTTATGCGAGCCATTTCGACGGCAGCCCGACACCCGGCGTCCTGTCGGGTGTTGCCGGCGGTCTGCTGCTGGCGGAACAGAACGACGCCGAGGGGCTCGCCCGGCTGCTCGACGAGAATAAAGATATCGCGGCAGCGATCATCGAGCCGACCGGCGCCCATGGCGCAAGGCTGCCGATCGACCCGAAGTTCCTCGTCGCGCTGCGTGAATTGACCCGGCAGCACGGCGTCGTGCTGATCTTCGACGAGGTCGTCACCGGCTTTCGCGTTTCGCCGGGCGGCGCGCAAGCCGAGTACGGCATCCGGCCCGATCTGACGACATTGGCGAAGATCCTCGCCGGCGGGTTGCCGGGCGGCGCGGTCGCCGGCCGCAAGGACATCCTGGATCTGCTCGACTTCCAGGTCACCAGGGCGTCCGACCGCGAGAAGATCTCGCATCAGGGCACGTTCAATGCCAACCCCCTCTCCGCCGCAGCCGGGGTCGCGGCGCTCGAAATCGTCGGCACGACCGATGCCTGTGCCCGCGCCAATCGCTACTCCGATACCCTGTGCCGCCGGATCAACGAAGTCTTCGAAGAAGAACAGGTGCCGTGGGCAGCCTACGGCATGTTTTCGAATTTCCACATCTTCACGAACCCCGACCACCGAACCATCGTCCCGACCCGCTTCGACGCGCTGGAGCAGCCCGGTCCGCATGCTGAAGCAGGAGGGCGAGATCTAAAAACGCGTCCCCTGGGGGTAGGCACCTGGATTTTCTGCTGACGATGACCGGCTACGGCGACATCATGCCGGTCGACCGATTGGCCCGCAGCCTAGTCAATCTCGAATCGGTTCTCGGCCGATTTTATGTCGCTCCTTGTGGGTCACAACTCTAGCCATCCCCCTCAGTAGCCCTCGAGGAACGCGAGGACCTGCGCGGCCCACTCGGCCGGCTTCTCGAAGGGCGGCCAGTGACCGCAATTGTTGAGCAGGACGAGGCGGGAGTCGGCGATGTGGTTGAGGATCGCGATGCTGACCTCGAACGGCACCATCCGGTCGTAGCGGCCGTGGATCAAGAGGACGGGCGCCCGGATGCCGGCGAGGTCGGGTGTGTAGTCGTGCGGCAGGCTCACCGATTGCCGGCGCGCCTCGATGAACTCTTGTGACCAGGTGTGCGCCCGGTGGATGTAGTCGACGAGCTCGTCGGTCACCAGGCTCTCGTCGTCGATGTGAACGCAGAGGTAATGCCGGATGTTCTCGCGGCTCGGGTCGTCCAGGGCCCGGCGGGTGGCCCGGCTGCCCTCCGAAGGGCGATTGGCCATCAGATAGCGGTCGCCGCCGGTGCCGATATGCGAGCCGCCCATCACGAATTTGCGGACCCGCTCGGGGTAGGTGATGGCCGCCACCATCGCCGACTGCCCGCCCTGCGAATTGCCGACCCAGTGCGCCCGCGCGATGCCGAGGGCGTCCAATAGGGCGGCCGCGGTCCGCGCCTGCACGGCGTGCACCCCCTCGCGGTAGACGATGGGGCCCGTCTTCGAAAAATTCGGCAGGTCCATCAGGATGCAGCGGAAGTGCTGCGACAGCACCCCGACCGTCTTGTGAAACGTGATCCACGCAGTGGTGCCGGGACCGTAAGAGTGGAGGAACAGTACCGGCTCGCCCTCGCCCACATCGTGGTAGTGCACATTCATGCCCCCCGGCATGCCGCCCACCGCGATGGTCTTGCCGGTGCCCGTTTCGGTCAGACCATTCGACGCGATGAACGGCATGTCCTCCTCCAAGGCCGGGGGTCAGCGGCGAGGCCGCAAACGCTCGTTTTCCTCGATCTCGGCCGCTGCTATCGCCCTGGCGAGCGCGCCGCACAGCTCTTTGGCCGACTCCAGCGAGATCTCGACCGCGACCCGCGCGCCCGGTCCGAGCGCGGGGTTCACGAAATCGATATTGATGGCATCTTCGTACAGAGCGTGATGCGGGTGGTCGTACGACACGACCGCATGGGTCACATCGAACCACCCGTCACCGCCCTTGCCGGCGCCCTCGGCGCCGACGACCTCGACGATCGAGGTGCACATTTGGGCGTTTATTTGGCCAAGTGCTTCCCGAAGAACGCGAACACCTTTTGCCAGCCGTCCAATGCCTGCTCGATGCGGTACATCGGCCGGTCGTAGTAGAAGAAGCCGTGCCCGGCGCCGTCATACCGGTGGAACTCGTACTGTTTGCCGTGCTTCTTCAGCTCGGCCTCGTGCTGGTCAACCTGCTCCGGGGTCGGGGCGCGGTCCTCATTGCCGAACAGACCGAGCAGCGGGCAGGAAAGGTTTCTCGTAAACTCGATCGGCGGGGTCGGCTGCTTTGGCGTCAGCTCCTCCTTGCTCATCACCACCCGGCCGCCCCAAAGGTCGGCGGCGGCGTCTATGCTCTTGGTATGGCAAGCAAACAAGAACGTTTGCCGCCCGCCGGAGCAGGTCCCGATGACGCCGACCTTACCGTTGAGCCAGGGCTGGGCGCGCAGCCACTGCACAGCACCTTCGGTGTCGCCGATGACTTGCGCATCGGGAACGCCGCCCTCGGCGCGCACCTTGGCGGCGACGTCGTCGGCTTTGCCTTCGCCGGCGCGGTGATAGAGGTTATGGCTGATCGCCGCATAACCGTGATGAGCGAACTTACGGGTCGCCTCGCGGTACCACTCGTCCCAGCCGGGCAGGTGGTGGATCAGCACCACGCCAGGAAAGGGGCCAGGGCCCAAGGGTCGGGCAAAGTAGGTGTTGATAACGTCCCCGTTGGCGCCGTGCATCGTGACGGTCTCTGCAAGCATCCCTTCATACATGTCAGTCTGGTACATGGCTGCTCCTCTTGTCATCTGCGCGCCTCACGCATACATGACCAAAGTAGGCGATCCCCGCTTCAAAAGTCATCTTGATCTCCTTTGTACAGGTCACCCGAAACAAAGGCAGAACAGCTTGATGTCGCTCTCAAGCGTAGTCACGCAGTTTGAATTCGCCGAGCGCATATTTCGTACGGTCACATCGACAAGCTCCTTTGCCTGTCCATTAGAATTGGGCCTGCCTACTCGGCGATCGGCGCAAACACGGCGCGCCCGGCGAAGCGATAGCTGGGGTAGAACCGCCGCAACTCTCGGCCAATTCGAGCGTCCGGAAGATGCGCCGCAACACCTTGTTCGTGGCTTCGGTGACCGCGAGTCGATAGCCTTTACGCGTGGCATGCTCCAGGCATGGGCGGGCCTGATCGAGCGCGCCGCAGAGGCGGACGACCTGGTGATGAGGGGCAATGCACGGTTCCGAGTTGTTCTCACGACCGGGCATAAAATAGGTCGTAGTAGGCAGGAGCCGGAGTGAAGGTGAACGGTCGGATGCCCCGGGACGGAGAGCAAGGTCGTGGCGAACGCCTCGTTCGTCTGGCTACTCCTTCGGCCGAGAGGGAGATTCCGTGGATTCGCGGTATTCTGTACAAGGCCATAGCCTGATGATCCCTTTCGGAGACAAGACTGGAACCGTTTCAGGAGGAACCGGGGAGGCGGATTCCATCGGACCGGCGACTCTACCGCCGCGCCGGCCTTGATTGTTATCGTGGCCGGAGACGCTAAGCTGCCCACATCAGCCATTAAGCTCGCGACCTGGAACGTCAATGGGATCCGGGCACGTCAGGGCGAGGTCCAGCAATGGATCGAGCGCGAGCGTCCGGATCTCGTCTGCCTGCAGGAGATCAAGGCTGAGTCCAACCAGGTGCCACCTGCACTGTGTGAGATGGAGGGGTACTGGTGTTATTGGCACGGAGGCAAAGGCTACTCGGGCGTCGGTCTTCACGTCAGCAAGGAAATCGCACCCCAACGGCCGCTGTTCGTTCATCCCGCGTTCGA
>VAZT01000588.1 GCA_005884825.1 Alphaproteobacteria bacterium | reverse complement strand
CGCAGGTCATATCAACCAAGTAGACGGGCCCTGCGATCCTCACCGGATGCTAACCCATTCCGGATAATCTTATGGCGTTGTTGAGCCCCCGCCGAGCATGGAATTGCTCACCGAAAATCGCGGCCCTGTTCCCTGTTCGCCACATTCTGCTGCTGGTCCACTGCCCGTCAAAACGCGGTGCCTTGGGACGCAATCTAGGGCATATGCGGTCCCAGAGAACCGCGCCCCGGCCAGCCGGGTGTCTGTGGTCCGCTCGAATGCTGACCAAGGCTCAGGGGTCACACATGTCTCGGCGTGACCCGAAGCCGCCCTTCACGAACGACTGTGGCGTACGAGCGAGATGGGTGGGAGGCGGAATACAGCCGGACGGCGTAGCTGATGATCTCGGCCGGAAACCGATAGCCGGCGACGCGGGCGCGAGCCGATGCGTTATTCCATCCGACTACTCACCCCGGCGCGCAACACAAGCGGGGTTGGCGGCGGGGCTCGCCAACTTGACGGTGCCATCGGGTATTTTTATGGGGACGAGGCGGGGAGTACAATGAACTCATCGGTTTCTATTTTCGCTGCGAACATTCACCTGCGGAGGCCACGAAAGTTCGAGAAGGAGTGGGGCGCGCTCCCTCTTCGGGGACCAGTGTTAGCAGGATCGAGCACAGGCGATGTCCATGCTCGCCGGCCCGCTTCATCATTATTTACCGAGATTTACCCAGCTTAATTATGCCTCGAACGCAAGGCGCTCTAGTTTTCTTAACACCAGAGAGCCTACTGCGAGCATGTCATGAAGGACCTGAAAGCCGATTGGCGGAGATGGACTCGGGTCGAAAGAATCGTCGCGGTGTTTATCGCGGTAGGGATGAGCAGCATGGTCCCGGCCCTGCTCCTTCTCGGCGAATGGTAGTTTCCGGCCAGGTGTTCCACCTGCAATCAGCTCACGGCGCATCATCCTGGAGGATGCTGACATGGGTATGGTTATCGGACCGGTTCTGAGGCGTGCCGATGCGTACAGATTCGACACCTGGACGCGGGCAAGGGGGTGACCAGCGGCTATCCTTATCGGCTAATCGAAGACGCACATTATGCGCGGAATGCCGAGATCAAGGTATCTGCGCGGGGTCGCGCTCCGTTCGCGATCGTCTGCCAGACCCTCGACGAGTTCATCGCGAAATCCACCGGGTGCGAGATGCTCGCCGCCGCCTGACCGGGCTTGTGCGGCAGAGCCGTCACCTCGCAGGTCGATGCCGGGTGATGGGAGCCGTCAAATTTTCTCCTTTACCGCACTGCTCGCGCCAGGTGGCACGCAGAGCGTCAGTCAAAGTGCTTGGGTTCGAGACGCTCTGGTCTGGCTGCTGTGGTATCGACCCGGGCAGCGCCGTCTTCAGCCAGTGTGGAGCCGATCTACACCTTGTCGAATGCGCCGATCGTGTCCGAAGGCTGACGGCGCAGAAGGTATTACTGACGGCGCAGAAGGTCGCCGTCCAAAGCAAGGTCGATGTAGGCTAATCGGGATCGGCGAAATGCCGGCGCAATATCCCAGGGAGGATGTGATGGAAGGATCAAACAAACAGTCCGTCGACGAGCCTCGTCAGTCGTCTCCGGCGGGCCTCATCATTCGACAGAAGGAGCCGACCAATCTGGAGATGCCGTTCGATAAGGTCGACTCATACATCACCCCGACGGAACTGTTTTACATACGCAGTCATTTTCCGGCGCCGAGGATCGACGTCACCGATTATCAGCTCAGGATCAAAGGCGCCGTTAGGAACCCATTGGCGCTGAATTACCAGGAATTGCGGGAGATGCCGTCCGAGACGCGGACCGCCACTTTGGAATGCGCGGGCAACAGTCGGGTCTTTCTCGTCCCCCAGGTTCGAGGGGCGCAATGGGAGCTGGGCGCCGTCGGCAACGCAGAATGGACGGGTGTGCCACTGCGAGCTTTGCTGGAGCGGGCCGGCCTGGAAGACGATGCGTGCGAAGTCGTGCTCGAAGGGGCTGATCGCGGCACGCCGGCAGAAGAGCCCATACCTCCGGGTCCGATCTCCTATGCTCGCAGCGTGCCCCGGGAGAAAGCGATTCAGCCCGAAGTCTTGATCGCTTACCAGATGAATGGGCGTCATCTTTCGCGCGACCATGGATATCCGGTGCGCGCGATTGTCCCCGGTCATTATGGCATGGCGTCCGTTAAGTGGCTGACGCGGATCCAGGCTGTGCGAGAGCCGTTTCAGGGTTACTGGCAGACCTCGGACTACGGTTATTGGGATTATCTCGATGGCAAGCCTGTGCGGCGCGCGCTGGCAGAAATGAAGCTGAAGTCCGTGATTGCCCGGCCACGTGTCTACGAAACCCTTTTACCGAATCGGAGCTACACGGTCTTCGGCGCTGCATGGGCCGGCGAGACCGACGTCACGGAGATCGCCGTCAGCACAGATGATGGCCAGACCTGGGCCGAAGCGCATTTTATCGATCCTGCGCGACGGCATGCGTGGCGACGTTGGAAATTTGATTGGCTGACGCCAAACCAGCGTGGCCAATACACCTTGCTGGCCCGTGCCAAAGATGCCAACGGGACCGTTCAGCCGGACGGGCATGACCCGAACTTCGGCACCTACGTGATCAACCACCCTCTGCCGATCGAAGTGCTTGTAGAGGACCCCTCGGAACGATGAGGCTCGCTCGCGGAGCCGAGATAGACGGGCGACCTTTCTGATTAATAGTGATTTCATCGTCGGGTGTTTCGGACGACGGATGAGGTATTTTCATGATCCGCGGCTACAGCGATCATGCTGCCAACGAGCGAACGTTTCTCGCTTGGGTGCGCACCGGCATCGCCGTAATAGCGTTCGGGTTCGTCATTGAGAAGTTCAACCTGTTTGTGCTCACGACGGCAAATGCGAACTCGCCTGATGCGGGGCGTCGATTGCAGCTGGGAAGGCTGTCGGGGCCGCTTGGCCGGTACGACGGGCTCACGCTGTTGGAGGGCGAAGTGGCGGTTCAGTTTCTGGCGGCGGTGCTGTCGCAGGACAAAGTCAAGCCCCTGCTGTCGAGCGAGCACTTCACAGTCGACGGCACATTGCTGGAAGCCTGGGCGAGCCCCAAGAGCTTTCGGCCGAAGGACGGGTCGGGCGAACCTCCCGGTCCGGGGCGCAATGGTGAGCAGGATTTCCACGGTGGGCGGCGTACC